>JBKJUI010000424.1:0-14729 GCA_046590775.1 Acidimicrobiales bacterium | reverse complement strand
CCCCCCGACGCCGGTCACACCCTACTTCCGTACCTCACAGACGTCAATGCTGGCGCTGCACATCATCTCTCATTCTTTCTTCATGGCTTTCATGCGGCTGGCAAACCCGAGGCGCAGGATCGCTGTGAAGTGCTGCTCCAGCATTGACGTCTGTGAGGTACGGAAGTAGGGTGGGACCGGCGTCGGGGGGGATCCGTTCGGGGAAGTGCGGATCTCCCCCGTCGCTCGATCTGGAGGGCCGAGGATCCGGGAAGACAACGCCCTCGCCGGGACGTTCTTCCCGAACGGGCAGGCAAACCACCTGTCCGTGACGAACCTCGGAGGAGCATGGAGCGGGACACTGGCAACCTCCACCAGCTCAGCGTCGAGGAGGCCGCAGCCATCCTCGGGCTCCCTGGCGTGGCTGTGGCCGGGCTGGCCGCCGCCGGGTTCCTCGAGCCGTCCGCCATCGACCGGTCGACCGGGCACCCGCTCTTCGCCATGACCGAGGTCAAGGCGTTCCAGGCCCGGAACGCCGACAACGGCTCCGGCTTCCTGGCCTTCAACGGCGACGCCAAGGCCGACCCCCAGGAGCTGCTCGCCGCCCTCGACGGCGAGAGCGACGACATGGCCCGCCGGGCCTTCGACATCTTCGCCCAGGTCTTCCCGGAGGCGAAGCGGTGGGGACTGCGCGAGCAGCAGCAGTTCATCACCCAGGCCCGGAGCCGCTTCGAGGCGATCCTCGCCGTCACCGGCTCAGGGGCCGAGGTCGACGAGGCGCTCGTCGGTGACCTCGAGGACGTGGGGGCCGATGCCGCCTGGTCAGGGTCACCGCTCCCGCAGCTTCTGGTGGTGCTGCGCATCAGCCGCGACCTCGTCGTGCAGACGGCCGTCGAGCTGGCCGAGGCGCGTGGCGGGCGCTGGGGTCTGGCCCTCTCGCTGCTGCTGACCCGGATCCTCCCCGCCGTCGACCGCCTCACCGACAGCCTGGCCCAGGGCTACTGGGCGGCGATGATCGGCAAGGAGGAGGACGCCAGGGCCCGCTACCAGCACGTGGTCGAGGCCAGCGACAACGGCATCTTCGAGGTCGACATCGACGGGCACCTCACCTACGCCAACCCGGCGCTCGAGCGGCTCATCGGCCGGCCCTTCGGCGAGGTGGCGGGCGAGCACCTCACCGATGTCCTCCGGGCCCTCGGCCCGAGCGCAGGCGCCTCGGCCCTCCTCGGCCCCGAGCCGTCCCGGGCCCAGCTCGACGTGGCCCGGGCCGACGGGGTCCCCCGGATCATCGACGTCCGCATCGTCCCCCGGTTCAGCGACCTCGCCCTCGTCGGCCACCAGGGCGTGGTCCGCGACATCACCTCGGCCACCAACCTCGAGCGGGACAAGAACGAGTTCCTGCAGCTCATCACCTACGACCTGCGCCAGCCGCTCACCGCGGTGCTGGGCATGGCCGCCACCATCGAGAGCCACATCGCCGAGCTGCCGGTCGAGCAGGTCGTGCGCATCGCCAGCCAGATCCGCCGCCAGTCCGAGCGCATGTCCCGCCTGGCCGACGACCTCCACGACGTCAGCCGCCTCGAGGCGCAGACGCTGCTGCTCAACACCCGGCCCGTCCAGCTGCTCGCCGCCGCCGAGGCGGCGGTCATCGCCGTGGCCGACGACCGTCTGGCCGACATCGTCCTCGACGTGCCAACCGACCTCGAGGTCGTGGCCGACGCCCGCCGGCTCGAGCAGGTGCTGGCCAACCTCATCGAGAACGCCCTCGTGCACGGCGCCGCGCCGGTCCGGGTCTCCCTCGGCGGCGTCGACGCCAGCGGCCGGGTCGTGGTCAACGTCTCCGACGCCGGCCCGGGGGTGTCCGAGGACCTCCAGCCCACGCTGTTCGACGGGGTGCGCACCCTGGGGCGCAGCAGCCGCGACAAGGGTCGTGGCAGCGGCCTGGGCCTGGCGCTCGTGCGCGGCCTCACCGAGGCCATGGGCGGCCGCGTCTGGTACGCCCCGGTCGACCGGGTCAGCACCTTCTGCATCGCCCTCGTCCTCTCGCGGCAGACCTGACCCTTCTACAACCAGCGGGTGGGGTCGAAGCCCTCGCGGTGGTCGCCGAAGGCCAGCGCGGTCAGCACGTCCATCGGCTCGACGTCGGCGATGGACTTGCACACGCGGATGAGGTAGGTGTCCTCGCCGGCCGGGAAGATCGAGATCACGGTCTCCACCGGCGGGCAGCCGTCCTTGGTGCACGCCATCTCGCTGACGGTGATGGCGTCATCCTCACCCAGGTCGAGCTCGTCCCGGACGATCTTCCGCAGGCCGCTGGTGTCGACCCGCTGGGCCCCCGACCGCCACATCAGACGAGGCAGCTGGTGAACGACGCCTCGAGCTGGCGGCGGTCGAGGTTGCGGCCGATGAACACCAGCCGGCTCCTGCGCTCCTCGCCCGGGGCCCACGCCGCCGCCGGCTGGACGTCGACGAGCATGTGGACGCCCTGGAAGACGTGGCGCTGGTCCTCGCCGGCGATGGCCAGGATGCCCTTCATCCGGTAGATGTCGACCGCCCACTCCTGCACCAGCCGGTCCATCCAGGCGTCGAGCCGGTCCGGGTCGAGCTCGCCGGCCACGTCGAAGCCCACCGAGGTCACCGAGCTGTCGTGGCGGTGCGCAGGCTCAGCGGCGGTGAGGAAGGCAGGGTCCATGTCGACCACTCGGTCCAGGTCAAAGGCATGCACGCCCAGGATGCGGTCGAGGTCGACCTTGCCGTGCTCGGCCTGCACGATGTCGGCGAACGAGTTGACCTCGCGCACCCGGCGCACGACCTCGCCGAGGGCGGCCTCGTCGACCAGATCGGCCTTGGTGATCACCAGGCGATCGGCAAAGGCGATCTGGTCGACCGCCTGGTTGTCCCCGTCGACGTGGTCGTCGAGGTGGAGCAGGAGGTGCTTGGCGTCGACCAGCGTCACGATGGCGTCGAGCTCGAGCTGGTCCCGCAGCTCGTCGTCGAAGAAGAAGGTCTGCGCCACCGGCGAGGGGTCGGCCAGCCCGGTCGTCTCGATGACGATGTGGTCGAGGTCGGGGCTCCGGCGCAGCAGCGTGGACAGGATGCGCACGAGGTCGCCACGCACGGTGCAGCAGATGCAGCCGTTGTTCATCTCGAAGATCTCTTCGTCCGACTCGAGGACGAGGGCGTCGTCGATCCCCACCTCACCGAACTCGTTCTCGATGACGGCGATCTTCCTGCCGTGGTTCTCCTGCAGCACGTAGTTCAGCAGCGTCGTCTTCCCCGCCCCGAGGAAGCCGGTGAGGACGGTGACGGGCACGCGGGTCCTGGTCATGAGCGGTTACGAACGATACCGAGGGACCGGCTCTACCGGTCGTCCCGCAGGGCGAGGAAGGCCAGGGGGACCGACGAGACGACGATGAGCACCAGGGCCGGGGCCGCCGCCCTCCCGAAGAAGCCTTCGCTGGTCGACGACCACACGCGCATGGCCAGCGTGTCGTACCCGGTGGGTCCGAGGAGCAGTGCGGCCGGCAGCTCCTTCATCGCCGTGAGGAAGACCAGGGCGAAGGCCGCCGTCGCCCCCGGTCGCACCAGGGGGAGGACGATGCGGCGCGCCGTGGCCAGCGGGCCGGCGCCGAGCGAGCGGCTGGCGTCCTCCAGGCTGGGGCTGACCTGGCCGATCGTGGCCCGCAGGGCGCCGACGGCCTGGGGCAGGAACAGCACCAGGTAGGCGAAGACCAGCATCCCGACGGTCTGGTAGAGCGGCCGGGCGAGCCGGGCGCCGAAGAAGACGAGCGAGAGCGCCACCACCAGCCCGGGCAGCGCGTAGCCGGCGTAGGACAGCCGCTCGGTCCACCGGGCCAGCCGCCCGGGGTGGCGGGCGGCCAGAGCGGCGACGGGCCAGGCGGCCACGAGGGCGGCCAGCGCCCCCCCGGCCGAGACCTGCGCCGACCGCCCCGCCGCACCGGCGGTCTCGGCGAGGTCGATGCCGTCGCGCGCCCCGAGCAGCAGCCAGGTGACCAACGTGGCCACCGGGACGACCAGGGCGACGCCGACGAGGCCGACGAGCAGCGCCAGGGCACCGATGCGCCACCGGCCCAGCTCGACGGTGCGGGCGCGGCGTGCGGTGCGGGCGGTGGCCACCCGCGCCCGGGTGCGGGTCGTCGCCTCGGCGGCCACGACGCCGAGGGAGACCGCAGCCAGCACCAGCGCGAGCAGGGCGGCCCCGGACCGGTCGAGCGAGCCCCGGTACTGGACGTACACGACCCTGGTGAAGGTGTCGAAGCGCAGCAGCGAGACCGCACCGAAGTCGGCCAGGGCGTAGAGGGCGACCAGGAGCCCACCGGCGGCCACGGCGGGCCGGAGCTGAGGGAGCGTGACCCGCCGGAAGGTCTCCCACGGGCCGGCCCCGAGGCTGCGGCTGACCTCCTCGAGGGCCGGGTCCAGCCGCCGGAGCGCGCCCCGCACCGTGAGGGTGACGTAGGGGAAGGTCGACAGGGAGAGCGCCAGCCAGGCACCGGCGAAGCCGTACACCTCCGGGAGGGCGTCGACCCCGAGGGGCCCGAGCCAGCGGGCCAGCGAGCCTCGGGGGCCGAAGGCGGCGATGACGGCCAGGGCGGCCACGTACGACGGCACGGCCAGGGGCAGGGCGGTGAGCACGGTGAGGGCCCGCCGGCCGCGCAGGTCGGTCCTGGTGGTGAGCCAGGCCACCGGCACGCCGATGGCCACGGCCGTGACCGTGGTGGCGGCGGCCAGCCCAAGGCTGTTCAGCAGCAGCCGCAGGGTGCGGTCCGTCAGCACCAGGGCGGCCGCCGGACCGAGCCCCACCTCGCTGGCCCGCAGCACCAAGTAGCCGAGCGGCAGCACGGCGATGGCGGCGACCAGGGCGGCGGCCGCCGCGGTCGCCGGCGGCGTCCGGCGGATCGCCGTCAGAGGATCTGCAGCTTGGTGAGGAGGTCGATCGTGCCCTTGGCGTCGTCGAGCTTGGACAGCTCCACCTCGGGCTTGGCCAGCTTGGTGATCTGGGGCAGCGACGGGTCGACGGGGACGCCCTGGACGACCGGCAGCTCGAAGGTCGAGCTGGCGAAGTACTTCTGCGACTCGTCGTTGAGAAGGAACTCGATGAGCCGGGTGGCCTCGGCCGCCTTCTTCGAGCCCTTCAAGACGCCGGCCCCGGACACGTTCACGAGCGAGCCGGGGTCGCCCTCGCCGAAGTACTTGTTCTCGGCCTTGCCGGCCTTGCCCTCGGCCCGCAGCCGGTAGAGGTAGTAGTGGTTGACGAAGCCGACGTCCACCTCGCCCTTGCCGACGGCCTCGACGATGGCGACGTTGTTGGGGAAGGCCTTCGGCTCGTTGGCCTTGATGCCGCGCAGCCAGGCCTCGGCCTGGGCCTGGCCCTCGAGGACCCGGAAGGCGGTGACGAAGGCCTGGAACGACCCGTTGGTCGGGGCCCAGGCCAGCCGCCCCTTCCACTTCGGGTCGGTGAAGCCGTCGACCCGGGTGGGCAGGTCGGCCTCGTTCAACTTGTCGGTGTTGTACGCCGCCACCCTGGCCCGGCCGGACAGGCCGACCCAGCGCCCCTCCGGGGAGCGGAACTGCACCGGCACCTTGTCCACCAGCGCCGGGGGCAGGTCGATCAGGCGGCCGGCGTCGTTGACCTGCCCGAGGTTCCCGGCGTCCTGCACGAGCAGCACGTCGGCCCGGGGCCGGTCGCCCTCCTCGAGCACGGCTCCCGAGACCTCGGCCGAGTCGCCGTACCGCACCTTCACCTTGATCCCGGTCTCCGCCTCGAAGCGCGTGAAGAGGGGTCCCACGAGATCCTCGGTCCGGCCGGAGTAGACGGTGAGGCTCGGTCCCGAGTCGCCCGAGCACCCGGCGAGCGAGGCGAGCACGGCGGTGGCGGCGAGGGCCAGGGCGACGACTCGGCGCATGTGGATTCCCTTCAATCAAGTGTTCGGACGACCGAACATTAGGTCGAGGGCGACCCCTCCGCCAGCCGGGCTTCCGGCGCTTGGAGCCCCGTTGCGGCGTAGGCGATCACCGGGCCGGCGACCTCGGCCCGCACCCGCTCGCCGGCCCGGAACAGCCGCTCGGCGCCGAGGCGGGCCCTGATCACCGCGCCGCCGTCAAGGGTCACCTCGACCAGCTGGTCGTGGCCGTAGTAGGTGACGAGGGCCACGGTGGCCCCGGCCGGCCCGTCAGGCCCGGGGCTGAGGCGCACGGCTTCGGGACGGACCACGGCGAGCGCCGGACCGGCGCCCGGCACGTCGCCCTCGACGGCGAGGGTGCCGAGCGGCGTCGTCACCGTGGCGCCGTCGCTCGTGCCGGGGACGAGGTCGGCATCGCCGACGAAGCGGGCCACGAACGGGTTGGCCGGCCGGCGGTACACATCGTCGGGGGGCCCGACCTGCACGACCCGGCCACGATCGACGACGGCGACACGGTCGGCCAGGGAGAGCGCCTCCTCCTGGTCGTGGGTGACGAGGACGACCGTCGCCCCGGCCGCCTTGAGGATGGCCCGGACCTCGAAGCGGATCCTGGCCCGGAGGGCGGCGTCGAGGTTGGCGAAGGGCTCGTCGAGCAGGACCACGCCCGGCTTGGGGGCCAGGGCCCTGGCGATGGCCACCCGCTGCTGCTGACCCCCTGACAGCTCGGCGGGGTAGCGGCCACCGAGCCCCTCGAGGCCGACCAGGGCCAGCACGTCGCCCACCCGTGCTTCCCGGTCCCGCTCGCCGCCACCCCGACCGGTCCTGAGCCCGTAGGCGACGTTGGCGGCCACGGTGAGGTGAGGGAAAAGGGCGTGGTCCTGCACGACGATCCCGACGCGCCGGCGCTCGGGGGGGACGAACCGGCCCGGCCCGGCCACCGTCGTCCCCTCGATCGTGATGGTGCCCGCATCCGGGCGCTCGAACCCGGCCACGAGGCGCAGCAGGGTGGTCTTCCCGCACCCGCTCGGACCGAGGACGGCCAGCAGCTCGCCTCGCCGGACCTCGAGGTCGAGGCCGTCGACGGCGCCGACCGGGCCGTAGCGCCGGGCCAGGCCCCGGCAGACCACCGTGTCGCCGCCGTCGTCCGCCGGCGGTGCGGCGGCCACGGGCTGAACGCTACCGCCCCGGCCCGTCGATCTGGTCCCAGAATGTTCGGACGACCTACAGTCTGTTGTCGTGTCAGCCTCACATCGGATCGACGCCTTCCTCTTCAGCACCGATCCGGCGTTGGTCGCCACCGCGGTGCGAGCGGGGGCGGCCGGCGTGGTCGTCGACTGGGAGCGCCGGGGCAAGCGCGAGCGCCAGGCCGGCGCCGACACCCAGGTCGGCTCGGACACCCCGGCCGATCTCGTCCGGGTCCGGGCCGCCACCTCGGGGCGGGTGCTGTGCCGGGTGAACGGCTGGAGCCGGGGCAGCGAGGCCGAGATCGACCGGGCGGTGGCGCTCGGGGCCGACGAGATCCTGCTGCCGATGGTGCGCCACCCCGACGAGGTCGACGCCGCGCTCGCCGCCGTGGGGGGCCGCTGCGGGCTCGGCATCCTGGTCGAGACCGTCGACGCCGTCGAGTGGGTCGACGACCTGGTGCGGAGGCCGCTCTCGCGGCTGTACGTCGGCCTCAACGACCTGATGATCGACCGCGGGGCAGCCAGCCTCTTCGGGGCCCTCGTCGACGGCACCGTCGACCGGGTGCGCGACGCCACGCCCCCTTGGATCCCCTTCGGCGTGGCCGGGCTCACGCTGCCCGAGCTCGGAGCGCCCGTCCCGTGCCGGCTGCTCGCCGCCGAGCTCGACCGCCTCGACGCCTCCTTCACGTTCCTCCGGCGATCCTTCCTGGCCGACGTCGCCGGGCGTGACCTCGCCGTCGAGCTGCCGCGCGTGGTGGAGGCCGTGGCCGCCGCCCGCCGACGCGCCCCGCGGGAGCGGGCCGACGACCGGGCCGAGCTCGAGGCCCGCCTGGCCGGGGTCTCGCCCTCGCTGGCCGCCGCCGGCTGACAGGTGCCGAAGGCGCTGATCACGGGCGCGGGCGGCTTCGTGGGATCCCACCTCACCGCCGAGCTCGTCCGGAGAGGTTGGGACGTCGTGGGCACCCTCCGTCCGGGTGGCGCCCCGTGGCGGCTGGCCGCACTCGGCGTGCGGTCGTCGGTCGAGCTGCACGAGGTCGATCTCTCGAGCCCGGCGCCAGCCGCCGCCGTGTCCGCCGGCTCGGGCTGCGACGCGGCCTTCCTGCTGGCCGCGGCCCGGTCCTACGGCACCGACGCCGAGCGAGCAGCCAGCGCCGCCGTCAACGGTGTCGGGTCGCGGTGGGTGGTCGAGGGCCTGCCGGCGCGCTGCCGGACGGTCGTCCGGCTCGGCTCCTCCACCGAGTACGCCACGAGCAGCGGGCCACTCGACGAGTCGACGCCGCTGCGCCCCCGAAACCTCTTCGGCGTCACCAAGGCCGAGGGGTCGCGCCACGTGGCGGAGGCGGCGGCCGAGCGTGGCCTCCGGGCGGCGATCCTCCGGGCCTTCCAGGTCTACGGCCCGCTCGACCACCCTGGCCGGCTGGTGCCGTCCACCCTGCGCGCCGCCCGGACCGGGGCCGTGCTCCCACTCACCGGCCCGGGCCGCCGGCGCGACTGGGTCCACGTCGACGATGTGGTCGAGGCGTGCATCCGGGCGGCGGCGGCCACCGGCCTCCCCCCCGGCCAGGTGCTGAACATCGGCACCGGGCGCCAAGTGGCCAACGAAGAGCTGGTGGCCGAGGTGGGCCGGGTCACGGGCCGTCCGGTGCGCGTCGACCCGGGCGCCCATCCGGGCCGTGCGTGGGACACGACGTCGTGGGTGTGCGACCCGGCGCTCGCCGCCCGCCTGCTCGGCTGGCGGGCGGAGGTCAGCCTGCCCGTCGGTCTGACCCGGTGCTGGGAGGCCGAGCAGGTCATGGGTTCGTGACCGTGGTCGTGGTCGTCCCCGTCCACGGGAACGAGGCGACGCTGCCGGAGCTGGCGGGGCGGATCGCCGCGGCGCTGGACGGCCGCCGGTGGCGGCTCCGGCTGGTCATCGACGCCTCGCCCGACCGCAGCCTGGCCGTGGCCCGCGACCTGGCGGCCGCCGACGCGCGGGTGGCGGTGACCGATCTGCCGTTGAACCTCGGGCAGCACCGCGCCCTGGTCCGGGGGCTGGCCGACGAGCCGAGCGCCACGGCCTGGGTCTGCCTCGACGCCGACCTCCAGGCCCCGCCGGAGGCCCTGCCATTCCTCCTGGCGCGGCTCGAGGCGGGCGACGTGACCGCCGTCTTCGCCGGCCGCCGGGGAGAGTACGAGGGGCCCGGGCGGCTGGCCACGGGTCGCCTCCACCGGGCCGCCCTCGCCCGCCTCACCGGGCTGCCGATCGACGCCGGCGCCTACGTGGCGCTGCACCCGCCCGCTCGCGACGCGGTGCTGTCGCTCGGGGGTCCGAGCCTGGTGGCGGCGATCGGCATAGCTGGCGTCCCGACGGCCTCGGTGCCGGTCGACCGCCCTCCCCGTCCGATCGGCCGTTCGGCGTGGAGCGGCCCGGCCCGCCTGCGCCAGTCGGCCCGCACCCTGGCGTGGGCCGCGGCCCGGCGACGCCGCGCCGGCTGAGGCCACCCTCGTCAGAAGGCGGCGGCGCCCTCGTTCCACATGAAGGGAAACACGAAGCAGGCCAGGCCCAGCGGCACGAGCCCGATGCGACTGAGCGCCGCCCCCCTGCGGCCGGCCTGGCCCTGGAACGCAGCCAGGAGGAAGCAGACGACCGCCGCCAGGTAGAACAGGAACACGATCTTCCGGTCGAGCATCTTCCACTCCTTGGTTGGTCCGTGGGCAGCCTGCCCGCACGGGTGCCTTGGCGAAACGCGCCCTCCCTACGTCGGCGCCGTCCACCGCTGCACCAGCGTCGCGGCGTAGCGGCCGGGGAGGCGGCGCTCCTCGACGAGGCGGAGGTCCCGATCGGCCAGCTCCCGGTCCAGGTCGAGCAGCTTCGACGCGTCGCCCTTCACGCCGCCTTCCTCCCGTCGCACCACCCACACGGTCTGTGCGCCCGAAGGCAGACCGGATGGCGGCAGCACCAGGTCGGGCACCAGGGACGGGTGGTGGCGGCGGGCGTTGTGTTCGAGGCCGAGGGCGTCCCACCGGGCGGCGGCGACCACGGCCTCACCCGGCACGTGGGCGGCGGCGACGAGGGCGACGGCGGTCCGGACGTCCTCCTTCGGACCCAGGTCGAGCGATCCGGCCGTGGCCACGGCGGATGCGGCTACCACGGCGACCACGGCGGCCACTCCGATCCACCGCGGCCGGAGGGCGGCCGTGCCGAGGGACATCAGCAGGGCCAGGCCGAGGAGCGCTGGCAGCAGGTAGCGGTCGACGTAGACCGGGCGGACGAGCTCCGCGACGGCGACGGCGGCGACCGGGACACCGAGCCACACGGCGCCCACGAGCCGGGGCTGGCCGCGGCCCAGGACCAATCCGGCCGCGGCCAGGATGAGGGTGAGCGCGAGCAGCCAGCCCGACCGGCCCGCCCACGAGCGCAGAAGCAGCTCGGGCACGGCCCCGCCCACGTCGGCGATCCACTCGGCGCCCGACCCGCCCACGCCGTTGGCCACGGCCGTCGCCACCAGGGCCAGAGCCGGAAGGGTCCCGGCGACCAGGGCGGCGACCGCGGCTCGCGCCTTCGACCGTCGGAGCAGGACGGCGGCGATGGCGAACGCCGCCACCACGAGCAGGCCGAACCAGTGGGCCAGGCCGAGACCAGTCGCGGCCAGCCCGAGGACCGCCGTCCCGCGCCCCTCGTCGAGCCAGCGGGCGAAGGTGAGCGCCAGGAGCCCGGTCCCGAGCAGCGCCAGGCCGTAGCCCCGAGCCTCGGCTGCGTACTCGACCACGAACGGGTTGCAGGCGACCACCAGGCCGAACGTCAGGGCCACCCGGCGACCAGCGAGCCGACCAACGGCCAGCACCGCCGTGGCCACCCCCCCGACGGCGCAGACCAGCGAGAGGAGCCGCAGGCCGACCTCGTCCGGGGCCAGGCTCGTCATGGCCAGCCAAACGTGCACCAGCGCGTAGTACGGGGCGTTGTACGAGGGTGGCGCGTCGCGCAGGTACGGGATCGTGCCCTCGCCCCGGATCACGGCTCGGACGAGGTCGCCCAGGGGGAGCGGCGCCACCTCGGCCGTGTAGAGCTCGTCATACCAGAGCCCATGGCGCCGGGCCAGCAGCGCCCAGCCGAACGCCCCCAGCACCAGACCCGGCAGCATCCACCACCCGACGCGTCCCACCGAGCCGGCGGCCACGCCCGCCACCCGCTGCCACCCCGTCGGCGCGGGCCGGGAGACGGCGGTGGTGGCGGCCACGCCGAGCTACAGGCTGGCGAGGATCGAGGCGGCGGAGCAGCCGGTCACCTCGACCAGCGGGACCGCTTCCTCGACGAGCACCCGGGCCAGCTCGCGGAAGGCTGCGCCGGCCACGCCGTCGCTCAGCGCGGCGGGGCGGCCCACGTCGCCGCCGGCGGCCACTGACGGTTCCATCGGGATCTGGCCGAGCAGCGGAACGCCGACCTCGGCCGCCAGGCGGGCCCCGCCTCCCGTCCCGAACAGCGGGTAGCTCGTGCCGTGCTCGCAGACGAAGGCGCTCATGTTCTCGACGACGCCGGCCACCCGCAGGTGGCCCTTCCGGGCCATGTCGGCAGCGCGGCCGGCCACGGTCTGGGCCGCCAGCGCCGGGGTGGTGACGATGACGACCTCGCTGCGGGGCAGCATGCGGGCCAGGCCCATCTGGATGTCGCCGGTCCCCGGCGGCAGGTCGATGAGCAGGTAGTCCATCGGCCCCCACGAGACGTCCTCGACGAAGTGCTGCAGCGCCCGGTTGAGGATGAGGCCCCGCCACATGATGGCCTCGCTCTCGGCGGCGAGGAACCCCATCGACACCACCTTGACGAGCCCGGGCCCGATCTTCAGCTCGACCGGGGCCATCGTCCACGAGTCCTTGGTGCCGGTCACCTCGAGCTTCTCGTCGATGCCGAGCATGCGGGGGATCGAAAAGCCCCAGATGTCGGCATCGAGGACCCCGACGGTGAGGCCGCGCTGGGCCAGGGCGGCCGCCAGGTTGGCCGTGACCGACGACTTGCCGACGCCGCCCTTGCCCGAGGCGATGGCCACGACCTTGCAGCTGCCGGGGATGTCGGTCGCCGGCGCGCCCTCCTGCGCCTTGGCCCGCGCCCGGTCCATGAGGCGCGCCTTCTCGGTGCGATCCATGACGCCGAACGTCGTCTTCACGGACGAGACGCCGGGGACGGCGCCGATGCGGGCGTCGACGTCCTTGCGCAGCTGCACCTTGAGCGGGCACCCCTCGGTGGTGAGGGCGAGCTCGACGGCGACGTGCCCGGCGGCGCCGCCGGGTTCGATGTCCACGGTCCGGACCATCCCGAGCGAGACCACGTCGTCGCCGAGCTCGGGGTCGATGACGCCGCGCAGGGCTCCGAGGACGTCATCGGCGGTCACGGGCACGTTCCCGATACTACCGGTCCCGGCCGTGGTTATCCTGTGGCCGTGGACAGGCGCCTCCAGGTGTTCAAGGTGCTGGGCGACAACACCCGCTACGCCATCTACCTCGAGCTGGCCCGATCGGAGACGCCGCTCGCCACCATCGAGATCGCCGAGACGCTCGAGCTCCACCCGAACACCGTCCGGCCCCACCTCGACCGGATGCGCGAAGCCGGCCTGATCGAGGTCGAGGCCGAGAGCCGCGGCACGGTCGGGCGACCCCAGCACCGGTGGAGCACCACCGCCGACGCCCCGTCACTGGGCCTCGAGCCCAGCGGCTTCCGCATGCTGTCCACGCTCCTGGCCGGCGTGGCAGCGGCCGGCGGGCCCGACCCGGAGGTCGTGGCCGCCGTCGGGCGCCAGCGGGGTCGGGTGGCCGCCGAGGAGCAGGCGCCCTTCGCCTCCTCCTGCCTGGCTGGCCTGATGGCCGAGCTGGCCGACCTCGGGTTCGACCCCACGGCGGTCCAGGAGGGGGCCACCACCACGATCGGCTTCACCCGCTGCCCCTTCGCCGACCTGGCCGCCGCCTTTCCCGCCGTCGTGTGCCACCTGCACCGGGGGATGGTCGAGGGGTACGTCGAGGCTGCCGGCGGGGCCAGCGTCGAGCGCTTCCACACCCTCGAAGATCGCGATCCGTGTCGCGTAGATCTTCGTTGAGGCGTAGTATCGCTGACGTGAGCACGACCGAGACCAAGCCCTTCCTCCTCACCGAGACCGCCGTGTCGAAGGTGGGCGAGCTTCTCAAGGCCGAGGGCGACCCCGCCCTGGCCCTCCGCGTCGCTGTCCGCCCCGGCGGCTGCTCCGGCTTCTCCTACGAGATGTTCTTCGACAGCGACATCGCCGCCGACGACATCCTGGTGAACTACGACGGCTTCAACATCGTGATCGACCCGGCCTCGGCCCCGATGCTGACCGGCGCCAGCCTCGACTACAAGGACACGCTGCAGGGGGCCGGGTTCAACGTCATCAACCCGAACGCCACCAAGTCCTGCGGCTGCGGCAACAGCTTCTCCTAACGCTTCCGCCGCCTGACGAGGGGGACTCCGCAAGCTCCGTCCCCCTCGGTTTGCCCACTTCTGGTCCCCAGGAGTGGCAGAAGTGGGCAGACTCGCTGGATCAGAGCAGCGCCTTCAGTGCCTTGGTGACCTCGCTGGTGCCGTAGAGGCCGTCGATGCGGTCCTTCACGGTTCCGTCGGCTCCTACGAGGAACAGGACGGGCTCGCTCGTGAGGCCGAAGGCCTTGACCGCCGGGGCCAGGGGGGTGCGGCTGATCTCGGGGCCGGTCGGCTTGGTGGCGTAGACCTCGAGGTGGACGAAGCGGAGCTGGTCGCCCAGGTCCGCCTGGGAGCGCAGCAGCACGTCGAGCACCGGGCCGCACACGGCCGTCTGGCAGAAGGCGGGCGTGGCCACGAGCACGGCCATCGGCCGGTTCTGGGTGAGGGCGACGTCGAGGCTGGTGTCGTGCCACGGGCACTGACCCTCGGAGCGGGTGCACACCTGCTCCAGGCCGGCGGCATCTCCGGGCGAGGGGGTGCGGACGGACGGCATCTTCTGACCCCGCCCGAGGCCGGACCGGGCGTCGACGATGTTGATCGGGGCCACGGCGCGCGTGCCGTCGACCGTGGCCTGCGCCCACACCGTGCCCTTCGGGGCGAGCTCGGCCTCGACGGTGAAGTACGGCGGCGCCGGGGCGGCGTCGGTGAAGATCTGCCCGTCGACGATCGGCGAGGTGAAGCGGTCCTGGGCAGGCCCGAACTGGAGCGTCACCCGCTTGGGGGTGATGAACTCCCGCTCGTCGTCCTGGAGGACGAAGGCCAGTCTGGTCGGCTTCGATGTCTCGGCCTCGGGCGTGACCACCAGAAGGTTGACGCCCTTGGCCGCGGCCTTGTCCGACGGGCCGCCGCAGGCGCCGAGGGCCACCGCCCCGGCACCGGCGGCGAGAAGGGTCCGGCGCGAGAGCACGTCGCCAGTCTGGTCGATGGCGTCGGCTAGCCCGCCGCGGCCGGCCAGCCAGACTGGCGCGCCATGTCCTCCGCCCCGGGTCCGTCCGGTCCCGAGCTGACGGTCGACGGCCGCCTGGTGGCGCTCGAACCGGGCGACGAGCAGCGCAGCCTCCTCGAGGTGCTGCGGTCCCGGTCCGGGGCGACGTCGGTGAAGGACGGCTGCTCGCCCCAGGGCCAGTGCGGCTGCTGCACGGTGCTGGTCGACGGCGAGCCCCGGATGGCGTGCGTCACCGTCAC
>JBKJUI010000488.1:0-3209 GCA_046590775.1 Acidimicrobiales bacterium | reverse complement strand
CCGACCACGTCGTCCTCGTCCAGGACGGCCGCGACGTGGTCAGCGGCCCACCCGAGGAGCTGGTGCGGCAGCTGTTCCCCGTCCCGGAGGTGCTGCTCGACGCCGTCGACCCCGTGGCGCTCCGACGGGTCCTGGAGGGCGCCGACGGCCCCCGGCCCGAGGGCGTCGGGTCGATGGCCGAGGCCGGGCGGGGCGGGTTGATGGTGGCCCTCGACGACCCCGGTCGGGTGCCCGGCCTGGTGGCCCAGCTCGTCGCCGCCGGCGTGCGCCTCACCCGGGTGGAGCCGCACCGTCCCACCCTCGAGGAGCTGTACCTGGCCGTGCGCAAGGCCGGCGGCTGGACCCCGACCGCCGCGCTTCCCGAGGTGCCGCGATGACCGCTTTGGGTGATCGCCAGGTGAGCGAAGCGAACAAGCGGCGAGCCCCGATCCGCGGCGGGAAGCACAGGATTCTGACCATCGCCCGCACTGACCTTCGCCAGCTGGCCCAGAGCCCCGACTTCTGGGCACCGATGGTCGTGTTGGCGCTCCTCTTCTTCGTCGTGGTCCCTGGGATCCTGCTGGTGCTTCTCAGCCGCCTGCCCGAGGAGGGGGTGGCCGCCAGCGTGTCCAGTGCCCTCGACCTCCTGCCGCAGCAGGCGCAGGCGCGGGTGCTCGGAACGAACCCGGTGGCCAAGACCAGCTACGCCCTCGCCGTCTACCTCTTCGCCCCCATCGCGGTGATCGTGCCGATGACGATCTCGACGGCCATCGGGGCCAACTGCCTGGTGGGCGAGCGGGAGAAGGGGACCGGCGAGTGGCTGGCCCAGACACCGGCCACCGAACGGGAGATCTACCTGGGCAAGCTCATCGCCTCGCTGCTGCCCGGCTACCTCACCACCCTCGTCGGGTTCGGGCTCTACTCGCTGATGGTCAACCTCCTGGTCGGGCCCCGGGTGGGTGGCTGGTTCTTCCCCACGAAGGACTGGTGGCTGCTGATGCTGTTCGTGGTGCCGCCCTTCCTCGCCCTCACCCTGTCGGTGGTGCTGCGCCTGTCCGGGCGGGTCCGCTCGGCGGCCGCCGCCCAGCAGGCGTCGGGCCTGGTCACGCTCCCCCTCATCATGCTCAGCTACGCCCAGTCGAGCGGCGCCCTCTTCGGCACCCGCTCTGCCCTGGTCTTCGGCGTCCTGGCGTGGGTGGGGGCGGCGTTCGGCCTCATCCGGGGCCAGAAGGCCGTCCGGCGGAGCCGGTTGCTGGGCGTGGACTGAGGCCCATCCAGCCGGGTTAGTTTGGTTCAGCGGGGTTTTAGAGGGCCCGAGTGGGGCAGACTCGGTCGATGCAGCTCGAGGGATCTTCCGCCATCGTCACCGGTGCGTCGTCGGGCATCGGCCGCTCGGTGGCGGCACGCCTCGCCGACCGGGGGGTGAAGGTCTTCGCCTGCGGTCGACGGGCCGAACGGCTGGAGTCGCTGGCCGACCTCCACCACGAGGTCATCCCGGTCGAGGTCGACGTCCGCCAGGCCGACGATCGCGCCCGTCTGGTCGACATGGCTGGACCGGTCGACATGCTGGTCAACTGCGCGGGCGTGGCCTACCTCGGCCTGGTCGAGGAGATGTCGTCCGACGATCTGCAGAAGATGCTCGAGACCAACTGCCTCGGCTACTTCGACCTCGCCCGGCGGGTCCTCCCCGGGATGCTGGAGCGGGGCCAGGGCCACATCCTCGACGTCGGCTCGTCGTCGGTGTGGGTCCCCGGGCCGCCGCTCACGGCCTACGCGGCCACCAAGGCCGCCGTCCACTCCTTCAACGTCGGCCTCCGGCGCGAGACCATGGGACGTGGCGTGCACGTGAGCGTGGTCGCTCCCGGCCCTGTCTCCACCGAGATCACCACCGCGGCCGGCCACGGCACGGTGGGGCCCTTCCTCGGCCTCTTCGACGCTCTGGCCGGCCAGCCGGAGCAGGTGGCCGATGCCGTGGTCCAGATGCTGGGCCGGTCGGGCTGGACCGTGCCGACCGTCCGTTCGGTGCCCCGGGCGGTGGGCCTGCTCCGCGTGCTCGAGGCTCCCGGCGTCGACCGCCTGGCCGACGTGGGCGTCTCGATCTGGCGCGAGGTCATGCGGAGGACGAGCAGGCCAGACGCGGCGTAACGGGAGCGGGGCTCAGCCCTTGGCCTTGGCCGCCTTGGCCGCCGCCTTCATCTGCTGTTTGTAGGACCGCACCTCGGCCAGGCTCTCGGGACCCGTGATGTCGGCCACCGAGCGTCGGCTCCCGTCCTCGCCGTAGGGCCCGGCCGCCTCCCGCCAGCCGGGGACGTCGACGCCCAGCTGCTTGCCGAGGAGCGCCACGAAGATGCGCGCCTTCTGCTCGCCGAAGCCCGGCAGCGCCTTCACCCTGGCCAGCAGGTCGGCGCCGTCCTCGGCTCCGGACCAGACCTGGTCGGCACGGCCGCCGTGATCGGCCACCACCATCCGGCACATGTCCTGCACCCGCCCGGCCATGGCCGCGGGGTAGCGGTGGAGCGCCGGGGGCCGCACGAAGGCCGCCACCAGCTGGTCGGCGTCCAGCTCGGCGATGGCGGCGGCGTCGAGCCGGGCCACGCCCAGTCGCTGCTTGAGGTCGTACGGCCCCCGGAACGCCTTCTCCAGGGGGACCTGCTGGTCCAGGACCATCCCGATGAGCAGGGCCAAGGGGTCTTCGGACAGCAGGGCGTCGGCAGCCGGGTCCAGGCTGAGGGTGAGCGTCGGGGCCATGGTCCCGATGCTGCCACGTGGGCATATCGCTCAGCACGGTTCGCAGGCGCCAACCACGGGTAGTACTTCACTCAGACACGACCTTGGGGTTTCCCCCGGAAAGAAGGAGCTCACATGGGTATCGGTGCTGGCGTTTTCCTGATCGCCGTGGGGGCCATCCTCACGTTCGCCCTGGACGTCACGGTCTCGGGGATCAACCTCGACGTCGTCGGGATCATCCTCATGCTCGCCGGCCTCGTCGGCATCGCCGTCGACCTGGCCATCTTCGCCCCCCGCCGCCGTGGCGTCGGCCGGGCCGACGTGGTCGAGCCGGCCTACGGCAGCCGCACCGTCGTGGAGCGCGAGCGCTACTAGAGCGCCGCTGCGCCACCCCTTTCTCACTGAGGGGCCGATGCGACAACCGCCCGGGGCCAGAGGCCCCGGGCGGTTGTCGCATCGGCCCCTCAGTGAAAAAGGGGTGGTGCAGCGGCGCTCTAGTAGCG
>JBKJUI010000339.1:0-6918 GCA_046590775.1 Acidimicrobiales bacterium | reverse complement strand
GGGATGGGGTGGGGGCCACGAGGGTGTGGCGGGTTGAGTCGGGAAGGCTGGATACGACGTTGGGGATGCTGCGTCGCCTGTTGGAGGCGGCGCAATGGGGTCGTCCGTCGAGTCCAGAGACGCGGGAGGCGGCTGTGAGCCTGGCCCTGGGGCGCCTCACGGCGTCGGCGGTGCTGAGAGACCCGGATGACCTGGTGGCGCGGGCTCGTGCTCGTGTCGGTGCCGTTCTGGCTGAGGAGCGCTCCGCTCTAGGTCCGAGGTTGTGGGCTTCGGAGTGGCAGCGGGTCCTTGACGGCCCGCTCGAGGCTGTGGTGGCGGCCCTGATCGACCCCGGTGAGCGCGGGTACGAGCTGCGGCAGAACACCCCATTCACAGGTGTCCTTGCGGATGAGGAGCGTTTGGTTGCGGTGCGGCGGGCGTCGCAGGAGCATCGTGCGACGCGATCAGCTTGAGCACCTGATCCGAGCGGCTGGCGCGCTGATCGGCGATGACACCGTGATCGTGATCGGGAGCCAGGCCATCCTGGCCACGGTGCCGGCACCTGCTGAAGAGGCGTTGCTGAGGTCGTTGGAGGCTGACCTGCTCCCCCTCGATGACCCGCTGGAGGAGAAGGCCGATCTTATCGACGGGGTGCTTGGCGCCGGCTCGATGTTTGATGACACCCATGGGGTTCACGCCGACGGGGTCAGCATCACGACCCCGGTCTTGCCTGCTGGATGGCGGGACCGGTTGGTCGAGATCTCCAACGCGAACACCAACGGGATCCGCGGTCTGTGCCTGGAGGCGCATGACCTGGTCGTGTCGAAGCTGGCGGCCGGGCGAGCCAAGGACATCGAGTTCTGTGATGCGGCTGTCCGATCCGGTCTCGTTGACCCGGCCGTCATCGCCGATCGGGTCCAGCGCACCGACCTTGCTGCTGCCGTGCAGGCACGGGTCATGTCGTGGGTTGCACGGTGCAGGACCTGACAGGTTTCGGTCACTGCAATCTAAGGTCTCGCGTGATGGCGGGCCGGAGCCGCAACCAGCCTGCTGCCGACGACGGCGTGCCCCTCGTCGGCGGATCGCGCTGGCTGGGCGCGGCGGGCGAGATGCGACGCGACCTGCTCGGCACCTTCGAGCGGGCGATGCTGACCCACGGCAGCCGGGCCCGGCTGCGGATCGGCCCGAAGCGCCTGGGGTTCCTGGCCGACGCACTCTTCGCTCCCGAACTCGCCCGCCAGGTGCTGGCCACCGATGCCGGCCTCTACGACAAGGACGTCCCGGCGCTCGTCGAGTTCCGGCGGTTCGTGGGCGACGGCCTCCTCACCAGTGACGGCGAGCGCTGGCGGCGCGACCGCCGGATCGTCGCCCCGCTGTTCACCCGCAAGCGCATCGAGTCGTACGTGCCCGCCATGGCCAGCGCGGCCGACAGCGTGGTGGCCTCATGGCAGGAGGTCGCCGCCTCTGGCGGCGCCGTGGACGTCTGCGAGCCGTCGATGCTGTACGCCCTCGAGGTGCTCGGCACGGCGGTGTTCGGGGAGGACATCCACGGGGCCGAGGCGGTCGTGCGGCGGAGCGTCCCGGTGCTGAACGCCCACGTGACCCGCACGGCGCTGTCACCGGTGCGTCTTCCGTCGTGGGTGCCGACCCCGTCCCACCGCCGGGTGCACAGGGCCCGCCGGGAGGTGTGGGACTTCGTCGAGCGCCTGATCGCCGAGCGCCGCCGTGGCGGGAGCGGAGCCGACGCTGGCGCCACGGCTGCCTCGGCCCGGAACGACCTCCTCAGCCTCCTGCTCAGCGCCAAGGACCCGGAGACTGATGCCGGGCTCGACGACCTCGCCGTCCGTGACCAGGCCCTGATCTTCCTCCTGGCCGGACACGAGACGACCGGGGCCAGCCTGGCCTTCGTCCTCCACCTCCTCGGGCGGCATCCCGAGTTCCAGCAGCGCGTCCGGGACGAGGTGCTCAGCGTGGCCGGCGACCGGGCGATCGATCCCGCCGACCTCCACCAGCTCACCTACACCGATCAGGTCATCAACGAGGCGATGCGGATGTACCCGGCCGGTCACACGCTGGCCAGGCGGTCCCGGCAGGCGGCGACGCTGGCGGGGCACCAGATCCCGGCGAAGCGGATCGTTGCGATCAGCGTGTGGGCCGTCCACCACAACCCGGCGGTGTGGCCCGACCCGTACCGCTTCGACCCCGACCGCTTCGCCAGCGGTGGCGCGGCCGGCGAAGAAGGTGGCAGCGACGCTGAGAAGACGGCGCGCTACGCCCACCTCCCCTTCGGCGGCGGCCCCCGGCGCTGCATCGGCCAGTACCTGGCCATGGCGGAGCTGGTGGTGGCCGTCGCCACCATCGTGCGGGCCTTCCACCTCGAGTCGCTGGAGGAGAGGCCGGCACTGGACGTCGGGGTCTCCCTCCTACCCGGCGACCGCCTCCTCTGCCGGATCCGCCCCGCCAGGCTCCCACCTGATCAGGCGGGAGGAGACGCAGCCCGCCGAAGCAGCTAGCTCGGGCATGGATGCCCACTCCTGCACCCTGGGCGGGCCAGAAGTGGGCAGACTCGGTTTGTTGGATGGCTGGGCGGCGCGCCCGACCGGCCAGGATGGGGCATGCAACTGCTGCTGCTCTCGAACTCCACGAACCATGGCGGCACGATGTTCTCGCACGCCGGCGAGGCGCTGGTCGAGCTGGTCGGCGACTATCCCGTCACCTTCATCCCCTACGCCCTGGCTGACTGGGACGACTACGCCGACCGGGTGGCGGCGGCGCTGGGGGCGTTCGGCATCGAGGTCGCCTCGGTCCACCGGTCGAACAGCCCGGACGAGCGGATCCTCGACGCCCGGGTGGTGCTGATGGGTGGCGGCAACAGCTTTCGCCTCCTCGACTCGCTCTACGGCCTCGGCGTGCTCGATGGCCTGGGCCAGCGGGTGCGGGACGGCTCGATCCGCTACATGGGGGCGTCGGCGGGCACGAACGTGGTGTGCCCGACGATCCGCACGACCAACGACATGCCGATCTGCGTGCCGCCCAGCCTCGCCGCCCTCGGGCTGCTGCCGTTCCAGATCAACCTGCACTACGTCGACGCCGACCCCGACTCGACGTTCATGGGGGAGAGCAGGGAGGAGCGGATCGCCGAGTTCCTCGAGGAGAACCACTGCCCGGTGCTGGCCATGTACGAGGGAACGTGGCTGCGAGTGTCGGAGAGGGTGGCGACGGTGACCGGACGGGCCTGCCTCTTCGAGCGCAAGGGCTGCGAGGCCTTCGACGACGGCGTCGACGTGTCCCAGCTGCTGGACCTGAAACCGATCTTCGACGGCGGCCGGCGCCCGAGGCCCGGCCGGTTGGGGAGTGGAGTCTGACGTTCGCCTGACCCGGCGAACTCAGTCGAGCGGCAGGCGGTACACTTTCATCGACTGTTCACTTGGCGGAGACCCGACGTGACGCCCGTGCCGAGGTGCGGGCCCCATCCGTGTTGTCCTCTGAGCCAACTCGAGGAGCCAAGATGTCATCAGGAGCCCACACGTCGCAGTCGCCGCTGCGTCGCTCCGCCCACGGCCCGGCCGCTGACCGGCCCATCGCCGTCGTCTACTGCGAGGGCAACTTCGGCCGGCCCGACGGCAAGACGGCGAACGGCCTCGTCCGTCACTCCGAGCGCTACGAGATCGCCGCCGTCATCGACAGCGAGAAGTCGGGGCTCGACGCCGGTGAGGTGCTCGGCGGCAAGCCCAGCTCGATCCCCATCTACGCCGACCTGACCGAGGCCATCGCCTCGGCCGCACAGGAGCCCGACACCTTCATCTTCGGGATGGCCCCGTCGAGCGGCATGCTGTCGCCGGCCGAGCGAGAGGTCGTACTCTCGGCCATCGCCCTCGGCATGGACGTCGTCAACGGCCTGCACGAGTTCCTCAACGACGACCCCGAGTTCGCCGCAGCCAGCGCCGCGCACGGCGTTACCATCCTCGACGTGCGCCGTCCGCGCGACAAGAAGGATCTCCGCATGTTCAGCGGGCGCATCGATGACGTGACCTGCCCGCGGATCGCCGTCCTCGGCACCGACGGGGCCATCGGGAAGCGGACCACGGCCACCATCCTCACCGCTGCGCTCAACGCCCGTGGGATCAGGGCGGTGCTCGTCGGCACCGGCCAGACCGGCCTCATCCAGGGCGCCCGCTACGGCGTGGCCCTCGATGCCATCCCCTGCCAGTTCTGCTCGGGGGAGCTCGAGTCGACCGTGGTCGAGGCCTTCGAGGGGGAGCAGCCGGACGTCATCATCGTCGAGGGCCAGGGTGCGCTCAGCCACCCGGCGTACCTGACGTCCAGCTTCATCCTGCGCGGCAGCCGACCGGCCGGCGTGATCCTGCAGCACGCACCGGCTCGGAAGGTGCTCGGCGACTTCCCGTCGATCCCCATGCCCACCCCGGCGAGCGAGATCAACCTCATCCAGACCTTCGCCGACACCAAGGTCATCGGCCTCACGATCAACCACGAGGGCATGACCGACGCGGAGATCAGCGCCGCCATCACCCTCTACGAGGCTGAGCTCGGGATCCCCGCAACGGATGCGCTGACCCGCCCGAGCGAGCGGCTCGTCGAGATGGTGCTCCTGGCCTTTCCCGAGCTCGCAGGAAGCGCCGTCGCCAGCGCGAGGTGACCGCTCCACGGCTCGAGATCCGCCTGGACCGGATCCGGCACAACGCCCGGTCGCTGGTCGACATGCTCGGAGGGCGAGGCATCGGGGTCACCGGGGTGACCAAGGCCACGATGGGATCGCCCGAGGTGGCTCGCGAGCTCCTCGCCGCCGGCGTGCAGGCGATCGGTGACTCCCGCATCGAGAACATCGAGGCGATGCGACGGGCCGGGATCGACGCACCGATGGTCCTCATCCGGACGCCGATGCTCAGCCAGGTCGAGCAGGTGGTGGAACACGCCGACGTCAGCCTGAACACCGAGCCGGCCGTGCTCGAGGGCCTGTCCAGGTCGGCCGGGGCGCAGGGGAAGACCCACGACGTCGTGCTGATGGTGGAGCTCGGGGACCTCCGTGAGGGCATCCTCCCCGAAGACCTCGACGCCGTCGTGAGCGACACGCTCCGGCTTCCACACCTCAAGCTCCGGGGGATCGGCACCAACCTCGGATGCCAGAGCGGGGTGGCGCCGGACCGCCGGAACATGGCCGAGCTGTCGGCCCTGGCCACATCGCTCGAGTCGACCTTCGGGCTGGAGCTGGCCATCGTCTCGGGGGGCAACTCGGCCAACCTCGAGTGGGTGCACGATGCCCCCGATGTCGGACGGGTCAACGACCTCCGGCTCGGCGAGGCGATCCTCCTGGGCCGTGAGCCGCTGCACCGCAACCGGATCGCCGGGCTGCACGGCGACGCCTTCTCCCTGGTCGCCGAGGTCATCGAGTCGAAGACCAAGCCGACCCTGCCCTGGGGCGAGATCAACCAGACGGCATTCGGCCTCCGACCGCCGACGCCGGATCGGGGCAGCACCGCTCACGCCATCCTGGCCCTCGGCCACCAGGACGTCGATCCCGAGGGCCTCGACGGCCCGGATGGGACCACGATCCTCGGGGCGAGCAGCGACCACCTCGTGATCGACGCCGGCCAGGCCCTCCCGCCAGTCGGATCCGAGATGCGCTTCTCGCCGAACTACAGCGCCCTGCTGGCGGCCATGACGTCACCGTTCGTCACGAAGGTGTTCACTTCCCACGGTGGAGGCTGAGGGCCAGGCGCCGCCGGCGCTGTTCCACTCGACCTGGGGGTCCGGTCCCCTCGTCCTGGCTCTCCACGGTCTCGGCGCGTCGTCCGCCTACTGGGACTCCCTGGCCCAGCACCTCCCTGACCACCGCCTGGTCGCTCCCGACGCACTCGGCTTCGGACGTTCACCCGCCCCCCCGGAAAGCCGCTACGACCTGGACGCCCACCTGGCCGGGATCGAGCCGCTCCTCGACGGGCCGGCCACCATCGTCGCTCACTCCACCGGCTGCCTCCTGGCCCTCGGCGCCGCGGTCCGGTGGCCGACGCGGGTCGAGCACCTCGTCCTCACCGGCCTCCCCGCCTGGCCGGACCGGGCCACCGCACTCGCCGAGGTGGGTCGCATCGGTGCGATGGCCCGGTGGACGGCGAACGGCGATCGCCGAGGGCACATGATCTGCTCGGTGATGTGCCGCCACCGGGCGCTGGCCGCCGCACTGGCACCGCTCGCGGTGCGCTCCGTGCCTGCTGCGGTGGCGATCGACGGCGTCCGCCACACCTGGACCAGCTTCCACCGCACCCTCGTCAACCTCGTGCTGGCCGAACCGGCCTCGCGCCTCCTGGCCGGATGCGGCGGCACGGTCACGGCGATGGTCGGCGGCGACGACCGAGTCACCCGGCCCGAGTACGCCCGCCTCCTCGCCCAGGCCGATCCACGGATGGTGCTCCACCTGCTTTCCGGGGTGGACCACCATCCCGCTCTTCGTGTCCCCGAGCGGGTCGCCGAGCAAGTGAACCTCGGGGGCGGCCGATGACGGTGGCGCTCAGGGGTTCGAGCGACGCCAGCCGCGTCCGTCGGCGACGAGCAGATCGATGCCTCTCTCGTAGAGGTCCCGCATGGTGCGCAGCTCGCCGTCGACGCGCCGCTGGGTGGGGACGCCGTCGTAGTCGACCGCGTAGATTCGCTCCAGCGACGGGACGTGTCGAGCGAGGGTGACGAGGGCGCGCCGGTGGTGCCGCTTCACGACGGCGATGGCTGATCGGGGCGCTGGCCGGCGCCGCTCGACCAACGGCCGAGCGAAGAGGACGTTCTCGAGCGTGGAGGACGACTGGCTCTCGACGATGACGCAGCCCGCTGGCACGCCGGCGTCGAGCAGCAGCTGCAGGTGGTGCTCGGCCTCGTTCATCCCGTCGGCCTGACGCGTCGACCCGCCCGTCACCACGATCAAGGGCGCCAGCT
>JBKJUI010000272.1:0-4143 GCA_046590775.1 Acidimicrobiales bacterium | reverse complement strand
GGTCGTGCCCGCCGCCCGCCTGCGAGCCCTCGGATGGACGCCCATCCACTCCACCGAGGAGGCCGTGGTGGCCACCACCAGCTGCTCCAAGCTCGCCAACCTCCCGCCAGGCCGCCGCCAGGAGCTCCTCCTGGCCACCACCGCCGCCCTCTTGGTGGCGCTGACCATGACCGCCGCCGCCGTCATCGTCCGCTCGGCGCGACGAGCGCGCTAGGAGCTGGAGGGCCGGTCCGCCAGGGTCACCAGGATGCTGCGGAGGGCTTCGCCGCGGACCACGAGCAGGCGGACGGTGTCCCCGGGGCGGCGGAGGCGGAGCTCGACCAGCAGCATCCCCATGGTGGGTACCGGTACGCCGTCGACTGCGGTCACCACGTCGCCGTCGAGGAGCCCGGCCTTCTCCGCCGGGCTTCCCGGCTTGACCCGCTGGACGACGGCCCCGCCGCTCATGCCGCGATCGCTGCCCTCGACGCCGAGCCAGGGGTGGGCCACCCGTCCGTCGGACATGAGCTGGCGTGACACCTCCCTGGCCACCTCGGAGGGCACGGCGTAGCCGAAGGGGACGCCCGAGGGGACGGCCGGGAGGGTGATGCCGACCAGGGCCCCGGCGGGATCGACGAGCGCGCCACCTGCGCCTTCGAGCGGGACGGGCCGGTCGACCTGGAGGAGCCCGCGCAGCTCGGTGCCTGCGTGGGCGAGCGTGCGGGCCAGGCCGCTGACGATCCCGGAGGTGACGGTGGGCCCCGGCTCCGCAGCCGGGGCGCTGCTGACCGCCACGGCCGGATCGCCGGGGCGCAGGTCGGCCGACGCTCCCCAGGAGATCGGCACCAGGCCGCCTCCTTCGACGGCGAGCACGGCCAGGTCGGTGTCGGCGTCGGCGCCGACCAGGGTGGCCCGCCGCCCGACCCCTTCGACGAGCACCTGCAGCTGGTGCGACTCGACCACCAGGCGGGCGGCGGTCAGCACGTGGTCGCTTCGGATGGCCACCGCCGAACCCCGGGTGACCCGCCCGTCGAGGGCGGTGCCGGAGACGGCCGCCAGGGATGGCCGCAGCCGCTCGGCCAGGTCGGCCACCCCCGAAGGTGCTGGACGGCTGCTGACCGCGAGGGCCACAGTCGAGGAGGTGGCAGCCACCGAGCCCTGCTCGTCGAAGCCGCCATCGACGCCGCTGTACAGCCCGCCCGTGACCGCTAGGACGCCGGTGGTCAGCAGGGCTCCGACGGTGCCGGCGAGGGCCAGGGGGAGCCAGCGGGCCCGCGCACGGCGACTGGCGTGGCGGGGCTCCGGCGGGCGTGCTCCCGAGTGGCCATCGGCCGCGGCGGGCAGACCGGCGGAGGCCAGCTCGGAGGGGTGCCGCCACAGGCGGTCGTCGGGGGGGAGAGGCCCGCCCAGCGGCACGTCGGCGTCGGCGTCGTCGTCGTCGTCGCCGGGCCCGTGCACAGCCGGAACGCTACCGGCGGGCCTCGCCGGCGCGTCCGCGCCCATGGAGCCTTTGGCGGCGGCCACCCCGTACCATTGCCTCTGTGGTGCCTCCCGAGGCCGCCGATTGGCTGGCCCTGTCCTTCGAGCCCCTTCCGGTGGCCGAGGCAGCGGCATGGGCGGTCGAGCCGCGCTGCGGTGGGGTGGTCTCGTTCACCGGGACGGTGCGGGATCACGCCGAGGGGCGTGAAGGGGTCACGGGCCTCGTCTACGAGGCCTACGAGGAGCATGCGGTGGCCCGCCTCGCAGCCGTGGCGGCCGAGGTGCGGGCCCGGCACGCCGGCGTCGGCCGGCTGGCCATCCTCCACCGTCTCGGGCCGTTGGGGCTCGGCGAGGCTGCCGTCGTGGTCGTGGCCTCGGCACCGCACCGCGACGAGGCGTTCGCCGCCGCCCGGCTGGCCATCGACGCCACCAAGGCCAGCGTGCCGATCTGGAAGCGCGAGGCGTGGGGTCCGACCGAGGCCGCCGGCACCTTGGAGGGCGGCGAGGCATGGGGAACCGGGTCGGCCGCCCTGGTGCCTCCGGGAGCGGTCCCCTCGGTGCGGTCATGAGCGTCCTCGCCTACGTCCTCGGTGCCCTCCTCCTGGCCGGGGTCGTCATCGCCGTGCTCTGGTACCGGGAGCAGAAGCCCACCTCGCTCGAGGACGGCATCGACGAGTTCCACCGGGAGCTCCAGGCGCTGGCCCCCGACTGGCAGCCTCCGGTGCCCAAGCCTTCGGTCAAGCCGTCCGTGCCTCGGGGCACCCGGCCGAGGAACGGGGACCCCCCTGGCTAGGGACCTGGCCATCGACCTGGGCACGGCCAACACGCTCGTCTACGCCAAGGGATCCGGCATCGTTCTGAACGAGCCGACCGTGATCGCCCTCAACGAGAAGACGCGCGACGTGCTCGCCATGGGCCAGGAGGCGTGGCAGATGATCGGCCGGACGCCCGGCTACATCGTGGCCATGCGACCCCTGCGCGGAGGTGCCATCACCGACTTCGAGATCACCCAGCGGATGATCTCGCTCCTGCTGCGCCGGGCCGGGGTCTCGCGCTTCAACCGGCCGCGCGTGCTCATCTGCGTGCCGTCGGCCATCACCGAGGTGGAGCGCCGGGCGGTCATCGAGGCCAGCCGTCGCGCCGGCGCCGCCGACAGCCAGCTCATCGAGCAGCCGATGGCCGCCGCCATCGGTGCCGGCCTCCCCATCCACGAGCCGCTCGGCAACATGGTGGTCGACATCGGCGGCGGCACCACCGAGACGGCGGTCATCTCCCTCGGCGGCATCGTCCACCTCGAGGCGATCCGGGTGGGCAGCTTCGACATCGACGCCGCCATCCAGACCTACGTCCGGCGCGAGTACGGCATCGCCATCGGCGAGCGCACGGCCGAGGAGATCAAGATGGCCATCGGCTCGGCCGCCCCCACTGACGACGAGGTGAAGGCCGAGGTTCGAGGTCGCGATCTGATGAGCGGTCTGCCGAAGACCGTGATCCTGTCACCCGAGGAGGTCCGTGACGCCATCGAGGAGCAGGTCGGCGCCATCGTCGCCTCGGTCATCCGCTGCCTCGGCCAGGCCCCGCCCGAGCTGGCCCAGGACCTGATCACCCAGGGGATCCACCTCGTCGGCGGCGGCGGCATGCTCCGGGGCCTCGACGTGCGTCTGGCCAAGGAGACGGGCATCCCCGTCCACCTGGTGGACGCCCCCCTCGAGTGCGTGTGCCTGGGCGCCGGCAAGTGCATCGAGGCCTACGAGACCCTGAAGGTCATGTTCATGGGGCCGAGCAGCCGGTACTGACGGTCAGCGGTGCGGGCGGGCTGGCGGCTCAGGCCAGCAGGTCCTCGGCCGCCTGGCGCACCTGCCAGTCGCGGTCCTCGAGGGCCCGGTGGAGGGCGGCCTCGACCTCGGGCCCCTCGAAGGGGGCGAGGGCCAGCACGGCGCGACGCCGGACGGTCGGCTTGTCGGCGGTGGCGGCCAGGACGGCGGGGAGGGCGCGCCGGTCGCCGATGGCGCCCAGGGCGGCCACGGCCGCCTCGCGCACCAGGGAGTCGGGGTGGGTGCCGGCGGTGGTCACGAGCTCGTCGAGGATGGTCGGGTCCTGGCGTTCGCCCAGCGCCCAGGCCGCGGCCTCGGCCACGAGGGCATCGGGGTCGGCCAGCAGGCTGGCGACGGCACCGACATCGACGCCGTCGGCCGCTGCGGCCACCTCGGCGGCCCCCCGGCGGGCCGGCGGCTCGTCGTCGGTCAGCATCTCCGCCCCGGTCGAGGCTAGGCGCTCGTGGCCGATCCGAGCCAGGGCGCCGAGGGCGGCCGCCCGCACCTGCGGGTCGCGGTGGGAGACCAACGAGCGGGCGGTGGCCAGGTCGCCGGAGTGACCGGCGACGACCGCAGCCCGCAGGGCATCGAGCTCCTCCGTTGCCTTCATGGGCGAGAGGTACCCAGCGGGAGAGCATCCACCCCCTGCTGGCTACGCCCCTGATGACACTTGCGTCAAAGCGAACGAACGGGCACGGGGCCTGCGGGAGCGGTCTGACCGCGGCGTGCCCGGGCCGCACGTCTGCCAGGATCTTGCCCCGTGGCCGACGCCAGCCTGCTGTTCTCCCCAGCCCCGCGTCGGCGGTCGTCGTCCTGGCTCTGGTCGGTCGCGGTGGCTGCGGCGGCCGCCGCGGCCGCCACCTCGGCCCTG
>JBKJUI010000212.1:0-17712 GCA_046590775.1 Acidimicrobiales bacterium | reverse complement strand
GGTGCTGGCGGTCGAAGGCTCGTTCGCCTCGGTCATCGGCGGCTCGGCCGCCGCCGCCGTGGTGTTCGGCCAGCAGGTGACCGGCCGGGTGCGCGCCGACCCCCGGGTCGTCGAGCTCGAGGGGCTCGTGGCCGAGGCCGACGACACCGCGCGGGCCGAGCTGCGCACGCGCCTGGTCGAGCTGACCGACGCCGTCCGCCTCGAGAAGCTGGGCGAGGTGGGGGACGAGTTCGACGCCATCCACAGCGTCGAGCGGGCCCTGGCCGTCGGCTCGGTGCACCGCATCATCCCCGCCGCCGAGCTGCGGCCGGCGCTCGTCGACGCGGTGCGGCGCGGGATCGAGCGCACAGGCGAAGGAGCCGACGCCGGACGCGCATGAACCGGCCCCGTCCTGGGTAGCGACAAGCGAATCATGCACATCGCCCGAAACGCCAGGCGGGCGGTCGCCGCTCTCGCCGTCCCGGTCCTGTTCACCGCCTGCAGCGACGTTCCGGAGACGTCCACGAGCTCCTCGACCGCAGGGGCCGGAGCGGCGTCCACGTCGAACCCGGCTGCACCCGTCGCGCCGGAGGCGAGGACGGACATGACCACGGCCGCCGGGGCCAAGGTCGGGACCGTGACCTTCTCCGCGACGAGCGGAGGCACCGAGGTCGACGTGGTGCTGACGGGGGACAAGGCGGTGGTCCCCGGCCGGTTCCACGGCATCCACGTCCACGCCAACGATGACCCGGTGAACGGCGAGGGCTGCAAGGCCGACCCGGCCGCAGCGGCTCCCACCTGGTTCACCGCGGTCGACGGCCATCTGAAGGCCGGGAGCGCCACCCACACCGATCACACGGGCGACTTCCCCAGCCTGCTGGTGCGCAAGGACGGAACGGCCAGCCTTCGCTTCACGACCGACCGCTTCACGCCGGCCGAGGTCGTCGGCAAGGCCGTCATCGTGCACGCCTCGGCCGACAACTTCGGCAACATCCCCGTCGGGAGCATGCCCGACCAGTACACGCCCAACGCCGAGGCGGCTTCCACCAAGACGGCCGGGACGGGGAACGCCGGCGACCGCATGGCCTGCGGGATGATCAGCCGGACGTAGGTGGCGGCGTCAGCCCTGTCACACCTGGATGCTGTGAAGGATGGCCAGCTCGACCTCGGCCTGGAGGGTGCGGTCGAGCTTCTCGCCCTCGGCGGTCTGCACGTAGAAGGCGTCGACCACGGCGCGGCCGAGGGTCTGGATCCGGGCCGAGCGGATGTCGAGGTCGAGCTCGGCCAGCGCCGAGGTGATGCTGTAGAGGACGCCGAGGCCATCGGGGGCGTGGACGTCGATCACCGTGGCCGAGGTTGAGGCGTCGTCGTGGAAGGTGACGGTGGCCTCCGTCGGTGAGGGCAGCGCCGCCGGCGGCGGGTAGGTGCGGCGGCGCTCGGCGATGCGGGCTCGGAGCGCCACCCGTCCGTCGATCGCCCGACCGAGGTCGGCGCGCACCTTGTCCCAGGGCGGCTCCGGGCGGCGGGGGTCGAAGACCTTGAAGGTGCTCCGTGCCCAACCGTCCTCGCTCCCGCCGGTCGAGGCGGCCAGCACCTCGAGCCCGTGCAGGGCGAGGACGCCGGCCACCTTGCTGAACAGCCCGGGCCGGTCCTCGGCCACCACCGTGACCGTGTCGCCGCCGACCTTCACCCGCCGGGGACCGCCCCCGATCGGGGTCACCTTGTCGGCCACTCCGCGATCAACCGGAGGGCTGGCCTCGCCTCCCTCGAGCACCTCCTCCACCCGGGCCACGAGCTGGGCGACGAGCCCGGCCTTCCAGGGTCCCCACGCCGAGGACCCCGTGGCCAGGGAGTCGGCCTCGGTGAGGGCGGCCAGGAGGTGCAGCCTCGTGGTGGTGGCCACGGCCTCCGCCACCCGTTCGATGGTGCGCGACTCGTTCAGGTCGCGCCGGGTGGCGACGTCGGGCAGCAGCAGGTGGTGCTCGACCATGGCGACGAGGTCGGCCACGTCGTCGGGGGGGAAGCCCATGCGGGCGGCGACGTCAGCGGCCAGCACCATGCCGACCTCGGTGTGGTCGCCCGGCCGCCCCTTGCCGAGGTCGTGGAACAGCGCACCGATGACCAGCAGGTCCGGCCGCTCCACCGTGTGCTGCAGCTCGGCGGCGTTGGCGGCGGCTTCGAGCAGGTGCCGGTCGACGGTGAAGCGGTGGTAGGCGTTGCGCTGCGGCCGTGAGCGAACGGGCGCCCACTCGGGCAGGAGCCGGGTCCACAGGCCCCGCTGGTCCAGCGCCTCGATCACCGCCACGGCGGGGCGGCCGGTTCCGAGGAGGGTGGCGAGCAGCGAACGGGCCTCCTCGGGCCACGGCGCCGGCATCAGCGGCGCCTCGCCGGCCAGGCGCTCGAGCGAGCGGCGCTCGATCAGCGTCTCCCGGCCGGCCGCGGCGGCCGCGGCTCGCAGCGGCAGGCAGGCGTCGTCGGCCACGGCCGCCTCGGCGGTGACGACGACCTCGCCGTCGACGAGGGCGATGCCGGCGCCAAGCGGGTGCGGCCGCCCGCCCGATCGGCCGACCGGTCCCCGGAGAGAGCTGCGTATCCGGCGCCAGGCGTCATCGCTCGTCCAGCCGATCGTCCGGCCCGCCTCGGCGACCCGGGCCATCAGCTCGTCGGCGTCCCCGTAGCCCATGGCCGAGGCCACCGCATCCTGCTCCTGCATCAGCAGCACGTTGCCCTGGCGGCCGGTGAGCCGGTGCAGCTCGACCCGGGCGCCCAGGATGACGGCGTAGGAACCCTCGAGGCTGCCCCGGTCGTGGGGGAGGAGGATCTCACGGGCCTGCTCCGCCCACCGGAGCGAATGGACGTCGCGGAGGCCGCCTCGGCCGTCCTTCAGGTCGGGCTCGAGGTGGAAGGCGACCTCGGCGACCCGCTCGTGACGCTCGTCGACCTTGGTGGCCAGCTCCGGGAGCCAACGCCGGGCCCGGTCGTGCCACTGCTCGAGCGCCTTGGCCGCCAGGTCGGCGGTGAGATGCTCGTCGCCGGCGATGTGCCGGGCGCTGAGCAGCGAGGTCGCCGACTCGAGGTCCTTCGACGCCAGCCCCAGCGCCTGCCGCACGGTGGCCACGTTGTGCCCAAGCTTCAGGCCCTGGTCCCAGATCGGGTACCAGATGGCGCCCGCCACCTCGGCGGCGGCGAGGCCCTTGTCGTGGAGCAGGAGGAGGTCGACGTCGCTCCGCGGGCACAGCTCGGACCGGCCGTACCCGCCGACGGCTACGAGCGCGGCGCCGGCACCGTCGGGGACCGCCTGGGCGAAGAGGTCGACCAGCCACCGGTCCACGAGCTCGGTGTGGGCCTGGCACCAGGCCGCACCGGTGAGCGACTCGTCGGCCAGGAGGGGCGCCAGGTCAAGACCCATCGCCCGGAGGGTACGCGGCGAAGCGCGCCGCCGGGAGGCGATGCGTCGCGGCGCGAAAGGGTCGTGTCAGGCTCGGGGCCACCGTCGGTGAGGTCGCTAGCTCGGGTCAGAGCAGCGAGCGCGCCGCCGACAGCAGCTCGTCGACCGGGGGCCGGTCGTCGGGGCTGCACGGGCGGAAGGTGAGCCGGGCCGTGCCGTCGACCACGATGGCGTCACCGCCGAGCTGGCGGACGTCCTCGTCCGGCCGCTCGACGATGACGCCCCGCTCGGCCGCGGCTGCGTACACCGCCCGGGTCCCCGGGGTGAAGAGCAGGCCGGCCGCGGCCCGCCCGAGGCCCAGCCGGTCGTACAGCGTCCGTTGCTCGTCGCTGCAGAAGGGCGGGGCCGGTGATCCGGTGGCGTCCCCCGGCCAGCCCAGGTGGGCCGCCAGGCCGGCCAGCGCCGCCGGGGGGGAGAACCCGACGGCGATGATCGTGACGCCGAGATCCTCCAGCTCGGTGCGCAGCCCCAGCACCCGGACCAGGTGCTCCTGACAGGGCAGTCAGTGACGGTGCCGGATGATGGTGAGGAGGGCGCGGGGCGGCTCGACGCCAAGGTCGAGCACAGGTCCGCCCAGAGCGTCCGGAAGGACGATTCCGGCCAGGCTCACCGGGGTGGGATCTCCGACCACAGCCGCTGACACTACGGTCCGCGGGGACATGGCCGATGCCCTCGCCTCAGCACCCCCGCCGTCGCTGCGGGCGCTGCTCGAGCTGCGGGCCGCCGAGCTCGGCGACAGGCCCTTCGTCACGCTCCCGGACGCCACCCTCACCTACGCAGGCGCCGACGAGCTGGCCAACCAGGTGGCCGACGTCCTCACCGGCCTCGGCTACGGCGCCGGCGACATCGTGATGGTGCGGGCGGTGAACGGCTGGGCCACGCTCGCCGCCTGGTTCGGCTGCTCCAAGATCGGAGCGGTCTACCTGCCCCTGAACGCCCTCCTCTCCGGTGAGCCCCTGCGCCAGGTCATGGCCCACTCGCGCGGTCGGATCCTGCTGGTGCAGGAGGCCCTGGCCGGCGACGTCGAGGCGGTCCGCGCCGGGCTGCCCGACCTCCGCGACGTGGTGGTGGTCGGCGGGTCGGGAGGGCCGCCCCGTCTGGAGGCCCTGCTCGACCAGGCGGCCAGCGGGCCACCTTCGCCTCTGGCCGACGACCCCGGCGCACCGACCAAGCTGATGTACACCTCGGGCACGACAGGGGCGCCGAAGGGGGTGCTGTGGAGCCGCAGCTGCGAGGCGCTCTGGGGCTGCTGCTACGGCGACGAGTTCCTCCCCATCGACGCCGGCGAGGCCCTGTACACGTGCCTGCCGCTGTTCCACGTCACGGCCCAGGGCACGGTGCTCGCCGCCCTGTGGCGGCGAGGTTCGGTGACCATCGACAGCGGGTTCTCGCTGCTGTCGTTCTGGCGCCGCATCCGCGAGTCGGACGCGGTCATGTTCAGCTTCATCGGCACCATCCTCTCGGCCCTGGCCCGCCGGCCACCGCACCCGTCCGACGCCGACAACCCGGTGCGGCGGGTGCTGGGCGGCGCCGCCCCGGTCGACCGCTGGAGGGAGATCGAGGAGCGCTTCGAGCTGCAGATCGCCGAGGTGTGGGGCCAGACCGAGACCGCCTCGTGCTGGTCGTGGCCGGCCCGAGGCCTGCCCCAGCGACCCGGAACGGTGGGAGAGCCGAGCAGCCGCTGGGAGGGGCGGATCGCGGATGAGGCCGGGGCGGCTCGTGGCCCCGGGCAGCCCGGCGAGCTGTGGGTGAAGCCCCTGGGGCCCTTCGTGATGTTCGACGGCTACCTGGGCGCGGACGGGCCCACGGCGCCGACCCGTGAGAGCTTCACCGAGGACGGCTGGTACCGCACCGGCGACCTGATGACCTGGAACGACGAGGGTGAGCTGTCGTTCATCGGCCGCCACCGCGACGCCATCCGCCGGGCCGGCGAGATGATCACGCCGTCGTTCATCGAAGAAGCCGCCCTCACCCATCCGGACGTGGTCGAGGCGGCGGCCATAGGGGTGCCGGCCGAGGACGGCGTCGAGGAGGAGGTGCTGCTCTGCGTCGTGGCCGCCGACGGCACCGAGCTCGATCTGGCCGAGCTGGCCGCCTTCCTGGCCGCCGCCCTCCCCGCCTACCTCGTCCCCCGCTGGCTCCGGGCCCTCGACGAGCTGCCGAAGACGCCGACCACCCGGGTCCGCAAGTTCGAGCTGCGGAAGCTGGGCACCACCGGCGCCTGGGACACCCGGAAGCGGCGGTGGGGCCAGGCGGCACCCTGAGCCCAGGGCGCGCCCGGTGGCTTTGTCGAGAGCACGGGCGGCCGGTAGGTTCCCGCTGTGCCCGAGCCCCGCGACCCCGAGGAGCTGCGCCGCGCCTTTGCCGAGACCGTCGCCGAGATCCTGGGCATCGAGCCCTCCGAGGTTCGGTCCGAGCGGACGTGGGATGAGCTCGACGCCGACTCGCTGGCCCTCACGGAGATCTCCCTGCTGCTCGACGACGCCTTCTCCATCCGCCTCCCTGACGTCGATCCCGACGAGATGCGGACCGTCGGCGACGCCCTGGCCCTGGTCGAGCAGGCCGTGGCCGAGCGGGCCGAATCGCGCTAGCGGAAGCGACCGGCCGGGGGCGGGCCGACGAGGCTCAGTGGCCGACCTGGATGGTGAGCTCGGTGGCCTTGAGGGCCTCGAGGGCGGCGGTGGCCGCCTCGGTGGAGCGGTCGCCGTCGAGCGGCAGGCGGACCCGCACGAGGTGGGCGTAACCAACGGCGCTGAGGGCGGCGACGGCACGGTGAAGCTCGAGCTCGCCCTCGCCCAGCTGCACCGTGGCTGCGGTTCGCCGGTCGACGTCGGAGGCGGCGACGGCGCCGAGGTGGGCCGCCCACCGCCTGACCGTCGCCCCCGGGTCCTCGCCGCCCTCGAGCAGGCAGGCGCCGAGGTCGAGCCCGAGGCGGAGCGCAGGGATGTCGTCGTGCAGGGTGGACCACACTCCGGCGGCGGGCACGAGGCTGCCGGGAACCGGCTCGAGACAGGCCTCGACCCCGGCGTCGTCGGCCACCTCGACCAGCTGCTCGCAGCCGTCCATCAGCCAGGCCCAGGCATCGGCCCGCTCCTCGTTGGTGCCCGGCGCGCCCACCGGCCCGGGTCCGAAGGCGATGGCCTCGGCGCCCAGCGCCCCCGCCACCTCGGCGGCGGTGCGGAGCACGGCGACGGCGGCGGCCCTGGCCTCGGAGTCGGGCGAGGCCAGGTCGTCGAGCGGCGCCAGCGACACGGCGCAGGACAACCCCCGCCGCTCGAGGTGTCGGGCCAACCCCTCCACGCGGCGGGTGAGGTCTCGAGCCTTCGGGTCGAGGTGGCCACCGGGGTCGAGGCCGACGGCGACGCCGTCCCAGCCCCGCTCGGCCAGCCGGTCCACCGCGGCGTGCAGCTCGGCATCGACCATCGTGTCGTCGGTGCAGAACGCGAAGCGGAGCGGCATCAGCGCGCGGCGGCGTTCGTCACGGCTTCAGTCTGCCCGCCAGCCGTCCGAACCACTCGCGCCGGCCACGGGCCGCAGACGACCGCACGCTCCGTGGCGACGTCACACCCCGAGGCCGCCGCCTCCCATCTGCTCGATCTGCACACCGCTCACCGGGGTCGCATCGGTTGGTGGCGCCTTCTTGGCATGGCCCTGGCGCCGCTCGATCCGGCGGGCCAGCGCCGACAGGAGGAGGTTCACGACCATGAAGATGCCGGCGACGAACAGGAGCGACTGCAGCGAGTTCTTCAGCAGGTCTCCAGCCAGCTGTCCCCGTCGCAACAGCTCCTCGAGCGACACGGCCACCCCGAGGCTCGTGTCCTTCAGCAGGACCACGAGCTGGCTGACGAGGGCGGGCACCATGCGGCGGACGGCCTGGGGGAAGACGACCATCCGCATGGCCTGACCATCGCTCATCCCGACCGCCAGCGCCGCCTCGGACTGGCCCCGGTCGAGCGAGAGGATCCCGGCCCGGAAGATCTCCGCCAGGACCGTCGAGTTGTAGAGCACCAGGCCGATGACGACGGCTCGGAAGGAGCTGAGGTCGAGGCCGAAGTAGAAGAAGAGGATCAGCACGACCAGCGGGACGCCCCGGAAGAACTGGAGCCAGACGGTGGACACGAGCCGCACCGTGCGCCGCTTCGAGAGGCGGGTGAAGGCAAGCACCACCCCGAGGGCCAGGGCCAGGGTCAGTCCGAGCGCAGCGAGCTGCAGCGTGACCTTGAGGCCGTCGAAGAAGAACTGGGGGGCGTCCCCCTTGAAGAGGCTGGTCCACAGCTCTGCTTCGAGCTGACCCTTGGCCTCGAAGCGCCGGTAGGCGACGAACAGCAGCCAGGCGACGATGGCGCCCCCGACGACGGTGGCGATCGCCACCCGAAGCTTCCCCCGCGGCCCGAGCTGGTCGGCGAAGACGGCGACCGTGCCCGTCATCGGCGGATCGCCACCCTCCGCTCCAGGGCGCTCACCGCTGCGGAGGTGGGCAGCGTCAGGAGCAGGTAGGCAGCGGCCACGCCGGCGTAGAGGGGGATCGCCTCACCGGTGGTGTCGGCGAGGTCCTTGACCCTGCGGGTGAGCTCGACCACCGCCACGGTCGAGGCGATGGAGCTGTTCTTCGTGAGGGCGATGAGGAGCGAGCCGAGGGGGGCGACGACGGTGCGGAGCGCCTGGGGCAGCACCACGGTGGCGAGGACCTGCGGGAAGGTGAGCCCCAGGCCGCGCGCCGCCTCGGCCTGCCCGGGCGCCACGCTGTTGATGCCGCTCCGCACCGTCTCGGCCACAAAGGCGCTGGTGTAGCAACCGAGGACGATGACGGCCGACGCGAACAGGGGGTACGTCATGCCGATCTTCGGAAACCCGAACACGAAGACGAAGAACAGCACCGTCAGCGGGGTGTTGCGAAGCGCCTCGGTCCAGACCGTCCCGAGCCAGCGGAGCGGGGGCACGGGGCTGACCCGCATGCCGGCGACGAACGTGCCGACCACCAGGGCGACGAGGTAGGAGAGCACGGTGAGGAGCGCCGTGGTGCGGAGCCCCTCACCGAACTGCCCGAGGTTGTCGAAGACGACCCCCACGAAGGAGGACCTAGTAGCGGTTGACCGGGGGCGGGGTCGGCGTCGAGATCCCGGTGGCCTTGCCGACCTCTGTCTCGAAGGCCTTGGCCCAGGTGCCGTCCTTGTACGCCTTCTCGAGCGTGTCGTTGACGAAGTTCCGGAAGGCCGTGTCATCCTTCTTCACCCCGATGCCGTACGGCTCCTGGGTGAAGGTGTCGCCCACCAGCTTGAAGGCGTCCTTGTTGTCCTTGATGAAGCCGAGGAGGATGACGTTGTCGGTGCTGACCGCCTCGACCCGGTTGTCCTTCAGGGCCTCGATGCACTTGGAGTAGGTGTCGAACAGGATGGACAGGTCGGCGCCCGGGGCCTTCTCCTGCAGCGTCTTGAGCGGGGTCGACCCGGTCACGGTGCACACCTTCTTGCCGGTGAGCGTGCTGAGGCCGGTGATGGCGGTGTTGTCCTTCTTCACGAGGATCGACTGGCCGGCGACGTAGTACGGGCCGGCGAAGCCGACCTTCTGCTTGCGGGTGTCGTTGATCGTGTAGGTGGCGGCGATCATGTCGACCTTGCCGTCGATGATGGACTGCTCTCGAACGGCCGAGGGGGTCTCGACGAACTCGGTCTTGCCGCCGAGGTTGCTGCCGAAGATGGCGGTGGCCACGAGCTTGGCGATCTCGACGTCGAACCCTTCGGGCTGGCCCGACAGGCCCTTGAGGCCGAACAGGGGCTGGTCGAACTTGGTGCCGATGACGATCTTGCCCTTCTTCTGGAGGGCGTCCATCGTGGATCCGGCCGGGAAGGTGGCCGCGGTGGTGCCAGCCGTGGTGCTCGTGCCCGACGACGACGAGTCGTCGCCGCAGCCGACGATCACGGTGGCGGCGGCCAGAACGGCCAACAGCAGTCTCTTGCGCATGGTTCTCCTTGGTCTTCTTCCGGGGTCTTCGTTCAATGGCTCAGGATCTTGGACAGGAAGCTCTTGGCTCGGTCGGTGCGCGGGTTGGCGAAGAACTGCTCGGGCGGTGCTTCCTCGACGACGTTGCCCGCCTCCAGGAACACGACCCGCTGGGCCGCCTTGCGGGCGAAGCCCATCTCGTGGGTGACCACGACCATCGTGGTGCCCTCCTGGGCCAGGCCGATCATCACCTCGAGCACCTCGCTGATCATCTCGGGGTCGAGGGCGGACGTGGGCTCGTCGAACAGCATCACCTTCGGCTCCATCGTGAGCGCTCGGGCGATGGCCGCCCGCTGCTGCTGGCCTCCGGACAGCTCGGCCGGATAGCGATCGGCCTTGTCGGCGATGCCGACCCGATCGAGGAGCGCCCGGGCCCGCTCGGTGGCCGCCGACTTGGAGAGGCCGCGCACCTTGGTGGGCCCGAGCGTGCAGTTCTGCAGGATGGTCTTGTGGGCGAACAGGTTGAAGGACTGGAACACCATGCCGACGTCGGCGCGGTGGCGAGCCAGCGCCTTGCCTTCTCGAGGCAGCGGCTTGCCGTCGATCAGCACCCGGCCGCCGTCGATCGGCTGCAGGCCGTTGATGCAGCGGATGAGCGTGGACTTGCCCGATCCTGACGGGCCCAGCAGCACGACCACCTCGCCGTGGCGGATGTGCAGGTCGATGCCGTGGAGCACCCGGGTGGTGCCGAACGACGAGGTGACGGCCTCGAGCTCGACGAGGGCGGCCACGCCCCCCTCCCCGTTGGCAGGCACGGTCGCCTCCTCCACCATGTCGGCACGGTATCCGTCCACCCGCGGGCCGTGCGGGATGGAACGTTCTCGGGCGGCTCTCGGCGCCACCGCCGCGGTGGGTCTAGGAACGGGCTGTCGGTACCGTGGGCCCCGTGGCCGCTCCGAGGATGTGGATCCCGCCCGTGCCCACCTCGGCCGAGGCCGTGCTGGGGCTGGCCGCCGGGGTGGCGGGTCGGGCCGGCGCCCCGCTGGCGCAGTCGGCGGTGCAGAACGGGATGGCTCGGGTCTTCCGAGGCGGCGAGCGCCCGCGAGCCGTCTCGACCACGCCGGTCGTCGCCACCGGTGAACCGGGCTGGTTCGGGCCGGACAGCATCACGTGGCGGGTGCACGCCGACACCTCGATGTTCGTCGGGGGCATCGCCGCCCTGATGCTGCAGGCCCTCCACCCGAGGGCCATGGCCGGGGTGGCCGACCACAGCGACTTCCGCACCGACCCGCTGGGCCGCCTGCGCCGGACGTCGGCGTTCGTCGGCGCCACGGCCTACGGGACCGGCGACGAGGCGAGTCGAGCCTGCGCCACGGTGCGCCGCGTCCACCGGAGGGTGGCGGGCACCACGCCCGACGGGCGCCCCTACTCGGCGGAGGACCCCGAGCTCCTGAACTGGGTGCACGTCGCCGAGTTCGCCACCTTCGCCGCCGCCCACCGCCGCTACGGGGCCGACCCTCTGACCCTCACCGAGCTCGACCAGTACCTCGACGAGGTCTCGCGGGTGGCCGTCGAGCTGGGTGACCCGTCGCCGCCACGGTCGTGGGCCGAGCTCGACGCCGCCCTCGCCGGCCACCGCCCGCAGCTGGCCGTGGGCGAGCAGGCCCGGGGGGCGTGGAGGTTCCTGGACGTCGTCAAGCTCCCGGCCCCTGTGGTGCCCGCCTACCGGGTGCTGTTCGCCGGTGCGGTGGGCTGTCTCCCCCCGTGGGCGCAGCGGCTGTGGGGCGTGCGCCCGCCGTCGACGATCGAGGTCGCCGCCTGCCGAGCTCTCGTGCGAGGCCTTGGGGCGCTGCTGGGCGAGCCCCCCGGCCTCCGTGCCGCCCGCGCCCGCGCCCTGCCGCCGCTGGTCGACGGCCCGCCGGCTCACATGACCGGGAGCGTGGCCACAACGTCGGCGGCCCGGAGCAGGTCGACGGCCGTGAAGGTGCCGTCGTCGCCGTAGGTGGGCAGCCAGTCGGGGTCCTGGCGCAGGTAGGACTGCCGGTCGCCCATCACCAGGCCCACCAGCACCTCGGCCACGATGCGGCCGCCGACCGGGCCCAGGTGGTCGCCGTTGGCCGTCACCTCGGCCTCGCGCAGGACGTAGAACCACAGCGGCGTGCGCCCCTGCAGCGAGAACGGCTTCAGGTCGGCCAGGTCGGCCGACGCCAGCACCGGCAGCTGCATGGCCTTGGCCACCCGTTGACCGGAGGGCAGCTTCAGCATCAGGTTGCGCAGCAGGTTCCTGGTCGGCAGCGACGTGGGCTCGCCGTCGGGCCTGCCCATCAGGTCGAAGAGGGGGGAGGACAGCACGGTGTCGATCCGCTTGTTCGGCATCACCAGGCCGTCGCCGAAGTCGAAGAACGTCTGCCAGTCGATGAAGCGGCGGGCGGCCCGCTTCCCGCCGCGCAGGTCGGGAGGGTCGTCGCTGTCGGGGGCGGACGGGTTGAAGATCTGAGCGAAGAACTGCTGGCTGGGGTCATCTGCGCTCGGGCCGAAGTTGGCCCGGTAGGTGGGCCGCACCTGCGAATGGCCGAAGCGGTAGGCGGCCACCGAGAACTCGACCGGTATGAACGGCTCGTTCCGCCACCGGTAGTGCTTCGGGCCCTCGGCGAGGACCTCGGAGGCCATGGCGGCCCCGACGGTCCTGTCGAGGAAGTCGTGGAGGACGAGCCACTGGTAGTGCCAGCGCACGATCCTGGACGCCTCGCCGAACACCTCCTCCGCGGTGGCGTTGTCGCCCATCTCGTCGCGCACGTCGGCCACGACGTTGTTGTGGAAGCGCAGCATGGCCAGGTGGAGCTGGGAGACGATCAGGTTCTCGTCGTTCCGGGCGTCGCCGGCGAGGCCGACCTTCTGGCTGTTGCGGGGAAGGTCGAAACGGGCCCGGCCGCCCATGGACACGGCCTTCGATCCCGGGATCACCTCGGTGAGCATCGTGGTGCGGCCCCGGTCGGCCCGGACGTCGTAGAGGTGGGGCGAGACGTCAGGCCCCCCGCCGTAGACGCTGTCGAGGTCGAGGGCCGGGATGCGGAAGTTTCGGATCGACTCCGGGTCCTGCCGCCGGGCCAGGCTGGAGGTGGGGTCGAAGGTCATGTCGTGGTCGAGGAACTGGCCCATGTAGGTGTAGCCGGCGGTGCTGGTCGGGTTGTCGAAGTTGCGGCCGCCCGGCGAGCCGTCGGGGTTCGGGCGGCTGGCGTCCATGAGGCCACCGGCCGCGCCGAGCTCGGCGAGGGCGCTGCGCATGCGGCTCGAGTCGGAGGCGAACGGCGGGAGCGACGGGAACATCCGGCCGAACCGGCCCCGGTCGTAGAACGGGGAGCGGGGGGTGGCGCTGCTGCCGAGATCGACGTCGCCGTGGCCCACGGCCCTAGTTCTAGCGGTTGGCGTGCCTGCCGAGGACGTGGGCCACCGCGCTGGTGAGGGCGGTGGCGTACGGCACGTGGAGGTACTCGTTCGGACCGTGGGCGTTGGTGCCCGGGCCGAGGACGCCGGTGACGACGAACTCGGCCTCGGGGAAGCGCTCGCCGAGCATGGCCATGAACGGGATCGACCCCCCCTCACCGATGGTGCGGAACGGCTTGCCCCAAGCAGCCATCGACGCCTCTCCCAGGGCCTCGGACAACCAGGGGCTGAACGGGGGAGCCGACCACCCGGCGGCGCTGTGGTGCGGCCTGACGGTGACCGCGGCGCCGGCGGGCGGATCGGTGGTGAGCACCCGAGCGATGGCGGCGCTGGCGAGGTCCGGGTCGGCCGTCGGCGGGAGCCGGAACGACAGGCCGAGCGTCGTTGCGGCCCGCAGCACGTTGCCGGCCTGGCTGGTCGGCGGCAGGCCGTCCGCCCCGATGTAGGCGAGAGCGGGTCGCCACGTGCGGGCCAGCATCTGGGCGGCGGGGTCATCGCCGTGGGCAGCCATGACCCCATCGAGGATCGGGAAGGGGCCGCCGCCGTGGCCCAGCTCGGTGGCCGTGGCCGCCAGCTCGGCGGCCCGGCCGGGCGGAATCTCGACGTGCAGCTCGGGCAGCAGCAGGTCGCCCGTCGCCGCGTCCTCGATCCGGTCGAGCAGCTGACGGAGCAGACGGAAGGACGACGGCACCATCCCTCCGGCGGCGCCGGAGTGGACGCCCTCCTCGAGCACCCGCACGGTGACGTTCACACCGACGTTGCCCCGCAGTGAGGTCGTGGCCCACAGCCGGTCGAAGGTGGCGCAGCCGGAGTCGAGGCAGACCACCAGCGAGGGCGAGCCGAGTCGGGAGGCCAGCGCCTCGACGTGGGCCGGGAGGTCGGGGCTTCCCGACTCCTCGCTGGCCTCGATCAGCAGGACGCAACGGGCATGGTCACCCCCTTCGGCCCGCACGGCCTGGATCGCGGCGAGGGCAGCGAAGGCGGCGTAGCCGTCGTCGGCCCCGCCCCGCCCGTACAGCCGCTCCTCCCGCCGCACCGCGGTCCACGGGCCGAGACCGTCGAGCCACCCGGTCATCGGCGGCTGCTTGTCGAGGTGGCCGTAGAGGAGCACCACGTCCTCGTCGCCGGACGACGAGCCGGCGCCTGCGGCGGGCACGTCGACGACGACGACCGGCGTGCGCCCGGGCAGCTCCTGCACCTCGACCGACAGCCCGTCGATCGGCCGGCCGGCGCACCACGACCGCACCAGCTCGACGGCATCGGCCATGTGCCCCTTGGCCACCCAGTCGGCCTCGTAGGCCGGGCTCACGTTCGGGATGGCGATGTAGTCGGTGAGCGCCGGGAGGATGTCGTCCTCCCACAGGCGCCCGACGAGCTCGGCGTTGGACATCGCCGGCCGACCGTAGCGGCGCTACGCCTTCTCGGTGTCCACCAGCGCCGGCTTCAGGCCCCAGGTCTTGATGACCGGCTGCTCGCGCTCCCAGTCAAGCTCGGAGACGGTGCCGCTGGCGAGGTGGAACAGGCGGCCGCGGTCGGCGTCGAGGCCGAGCCAGCGGGCGGCGAGGATGCGCAGGCAGTGGCCGTGGCCGACGAGGGCCACGTCGCCGTCGGCGGCCAGGCACCGGGCGATGACCCGGTCGACCCGGGCCCCGACCTCGTCGACCCGCTCGCCCCCGGGGATGGGCCCGTCGAAGACGGTCCACTCGGGGTCGTCCTGGCGCAGGTCGGCCGTGGTGCGGCCCTCGATCTCGCCGTACTCCCACTCGAGCAGGTTCCGATCGATCTCCACGTTCTGAAGGCCGGCCAGCTCGGCGCTGCGCAGGGCCCGGTCGAGCGGGCTTGAGAGCACCAGGGCGAACGCTCGCCCGGCCAGGAGCGGAGCGAGCGCCCTGGCCTCGTCCTCGCCCTCCTCGAGGAGGGGCAGGTCGGTGAGACCGGTGTGCTGGCCCGACTCGCTCCACTCGGTGGCCCCGTGCCTGACGAGCACGACAGTGGGTCGGCCCTTGTCGCTCATCTCAGCCAACCTCTGAGGGCTTCGGCCACCCGGCGGTCCTTGAGCAGGGCGAAGTGGTGGGTGTCGGGGAGCGTGGTGCGCTCGCAGGGGTCGAGGGCGACGACCCGGCGGTGCCCGAGGCCGAGGGCGCTCCCCGGGGAGACGAGGAGGTCGCCCAGCAGGAGCGCGACCGGGTGCCGCTCGGAGCGGCCGAGGTGTCCGGCCACGAGGTGGTGCCGGGCCGAGGCGAGCAGGGCGACGTTGGACCCCCGGCCGGCAGGCTCGTCGTCGTCGACCGGACCTGCGGTGAGGATGCCGTGGCGCAGGTCCTGGATGCCGGCCGAGCGGAGGCGGAGGACCGATGCCACCGGTCGGGCCTCCGGGATCTGACCGAGCAGCCAACCCAGCACGTTGACACCTCGTTCGAGCGTGGCCCCGTGGTGGGGTGAGCCCAGGTAGACGCAGTCCCGGACGAGGGCAAGCCAGCCGTACCCGTCCTCGGCGCCCGTGAGGCACGCAGCACGGATCACCAGGCCGCCCATCGAGTGGCCGACCAGGGCCAGGTCGGTCACCGGCACCGGCCACGCCGCCACCACCTCCTCGAGGAGGGCGGCCAGGGAGGCGCCGTTGGCGGCGATTCGCCGGCCGGTGTTGTAGCGGAGGGTGGTCCCGGTCCACCCGGAGGCCTGCAGGGCCGAGGCGTAGGACCATGGCCGGCCGTCGTCACGCCCCATCCAGGACAGGTCGGTCTCCCCCAGGCCGTGGACGAACACCACCACCCGCCCGGTGGCGCCCGGGAAGGCAGCCTGAAGGCTGGAGGCGTCGAGGCTGATGTCGCGGCTTCGGCTGCAGAGCGCCATCGTCAGGGCGAGCGGGCTGCCCTGGTCGTCGAGGCGGTCACCCACCACGGCGTCGAGCGCGGCCACGACCTGCCCGCCCGCCGCCGACCCGGCCAGCGGCGGTCCCGAGGCAAAGGGGGCGAGCAGCGATCCTCCAGCGTTGCCCGCGGCCTCACCGGCGGCGCGGACGGCGGCGTAGGCCCCGCCGCTGACGGCGTCGTGCACCACCCGGATCGGCTCGGCGACCCCGCCCAGGCTGGCGAACGTGCGGTCAGCGACGGCGCGGTGCAGCTCCTCGGCCAACCCGACCACCGCCCCAACCACCTGACCCCCCAGGTGGCCGAGGGCTCGAACCTCGGTCCCCAACATCGCCTCCCAGCGTTGCAGCCCCGGCCGCCGGACGTCCACCGAGCGCCGGCGCGTCGGCGTCTCAGCCGGCGGAGGAGGGGTCCTCGGGCCAGAGGTGCTTGGGGTAGCGGCCGGCCATGGCCTTGCGCACCTCCTGCCAGCTGCCGGCCCAGAACCCGGGCAGGTCGCTCGTCACCTGCACCGGTCGGTCGGCTGGCGACAGGAGGTGGAGCACCACGGGCACGCCGCCGATGGTCGGGTGCTCGCGGAGCCCGAACACCTGCTGGACGCGCACGGCCACCGCCGGCGGGTCGATGCCGTAGTCGACGGCCACCGAGCGGCCCGAGGGCAGGGTGAGGCGCGCCGGGGCCAGCTGGTCCAGCGAGCGGGCCTGCTCCCACGGGAGCCGGCCGCGCAGCACCTTGGCCAGGTCGACCGCTTCGAGGTCGGCCCGACCGGTGGCGCCGGTGAGGAGGGGGGCCAGCCAGCCGTCCAGGTCGGCGAGCAGCGCCCGGTCGGACACGTCCGGCCACGCATCGCCCAAATGGCGTCGGAGGAAGGCGAGGCGCTGCTGCAGGGACCGGGCGGCGTCGGTCCGGTGGAGCGCAGCCAGCTTCGTGCCCTTCACCCGCTGCACCAGACCGGCGGTGGTGGCTGGGCCGGGCGAGGGACGGCTGTCGTAGGTGCCGAGGTCGAGGGCGCCGAGGCGGCGGGTGACCCTGGCCACCAGCTCGTCCCGGGCCCGGTCCCAGGTCAGTGTGGCGGCCTCGTCGACCTCATCGAGGGGGAGGTCGTCCGGGGCTAGCCCCGCCGCCACCCGGATGCGGCCGTCGGCCTTGGTGCCGGCGTCGACGTCAGCCGCCACCAGAAACGTTTCGGTGGCGAGCGGGTCGGACTGCGGCACCCACGCACCCGATCCTCCCCGCAGCCGGAAGCGTCCCTTGCCCCGGGCCTGGGCCACCCGCTCGGGATAGGCCAGGGCCAGGACCGAGCCACAGAGGTCGGGGTCGACATGGCCGGCGGTCACCCCCGACCGCCGGGCCAGGTCCGTCGCCCGCTCACGGGCCGACCGCACGGCCCGGACGTCGGCCTGCGGGTGGCGCGCGCCCGGCTCGGCCAGGAGCCGCACCCGCTCGGCCACGTCGACCGGCACCTCGTCGCGCTGGCCCCGCAGCACGTCGCGCTCCTCGAGCAGGGCGGCCAGCAGGCAGGCGTCGTAGCCCCGGCCCCGCTCGGCGGCCACGGCCACCATGCGGGCCAGCCGGGGGTGCAGCGGCAGGTCGACCATGCGCCGGCCCAGGTCGGACGGGCGGCCGTCGCCGTCCAGCGCACCGAGCAGCACGAGCAGCTGCCGGCCCTCCTCGAGGGGCCGGGAGGGCGGCGGGTCGAGCCACCGGAGCGAGGCGCCGCTGGGGTCGCCCCACGACGCGAGCTCGAGCACCAGCGGCGCCAGGTCGACCTGGGTGATCTCGGGCGCGGCGAAGGGGCGGCGGGCGGCGTGGTCCATCTTCGACCACAGCCGGTAGGCCACACCCGGCTCGGTCCGCCCGGCCCGGCCGGCCCGCTGCTCGGCCGAGGCCTTCGACGCCGCCACGGTCTGGAGGGCAGTCATGCCGGTGCGGGGGTCGTAGCGGGGGACCCGGGCCTGGCCGGCGTCGACGACGACCCGCACGCCCTCGACCGTGAGGCTGGTCTCGGCGATGTCGGTGGCCAGCACGACC
>JBKJUI010000208.1:0-2530 GCA_046590775.1 Acidimicrobiales bacterium | reverse complement strand
CCGCCACGAGCCCGGGCTGACCGGCGTGAGCGCCGAGCGCTACGTCCTCCTGGGGCTGGCCCACGCCCGCTCCGGCTGGTTCAGGTCGATGGCCCAGTGGGCCAACTCGGGCACCATCCCCGCCGAGTTCGTGAAGTGTGTCTCGGGCGAGGAGATGCGGGCCCGCCTGGCGTCGGCCCGCCCGTTCTCGGCCCTGCTGATCGACGCCGCACTGCCCGCCCTCGACCGGGACCTGGTGGACGCCGCCCGTGCCGCCGGCTGCGTCACCATCGCCGTCGACGACCGCCGGGGCACGTGCGACTGGGACGCCCTCGGCGTGGCCGCCGTCCTCCCCGACTTCTTCGACCCCAAGGCTTTGCTCGACATCCTCACCGCCTCCGCCACCATGATCGGCCGGGGGGAGGCGCTGCCGGGCGACGCCGCCCCCACCACCGAGGCGCCGTGGCGGGGCAGGGTCGCCACCGTGTGCGGGCCCGGCGGCACCGGCACGTCCACCGTGGCGGTGGCGCTGGCCCAGGGCCTGGCCGACGATTCCCGCCACGGTCGCTCGGTCCTGCTGGCCGACCTCGCCCTCCACGCCGAGCAGGCCATGCTCCACGACGCCCGAGACGTGGTGCCCGGCGTGCAGGAACTGGTGGAGGCCCACCGCTCCCGTCGGGTGGCGCCCGAGGAGGTGCGCACGCTCACCTTCGAGGTGCACGAGCGGGGTTATCAGTTGCTGCTCGGCCTGCGCCAGGCCCGGTCGTGGACCACCATCCGGCCCCGCGCCTTCGAGGCTGCGTTCGACTCGCTGTGCCGCGCCTACCGGGTGGTGGTGTGCGACGCCGACGCCGACCTCGAGGGCGAGGAGGAAGGCGGCTCCATCGAGGTCGAGGAGCGCAATGTGATGAGCCGCACCGCCGCCCTGCGGGCCGACGTGGTGTTCGCCGTGGGCCTGCCCGGCATGAAGGGCCTGCACTCGCTGGTGCGCGTGCTCAACGAGCTTCGCTCGGTCGGCGTGGCGCCCGACCGGGTCGTCCCCGTCATCAACCGGGCGCCAAAGGGCGGGCGGGCCCGCTCGGACATCACCTCCACCCTCGGCACCCTCACGGTGGCCGGCGGCACGGCGTTCGCCCCGCCCGTGTTCCTGCCCGACCGGCGGGTGGAGGAGCCGCTGGTCGACGGCATCCGCCTGTCGTCCACCCTGGCCCAGCCCCTCCGGGGTGCCTTCGCCGCCATCGTGGACCATGTGCCGCAAGCGCCGGCCGGCGAGCCCGAATTGGTGCGGCCGGGATCGCTCGGGTCGTGGTCCGGTGACGACGACGACGAGGCGGCGCTGGGCTGAGCCGGGCGGCATCCACGATGGCGACCGTGGTCGGTGAGAGGATAGTTCGATGTGCCCGACTGTTTCGTCATATTTCGCCCTCCGTGCGGGCCCCACGGAGCGATGACGTCGGCCGTAGCCCGCGGCGTCGTGCTGGTCCTCATCGGACTGCTGCTCCTGGGCGGTGTCGCCGCCGCCGTGATCCACGAGGACGACGGCGACCGCTCGTCGTCGGCCTCGGGCACCACCACGACCACCGGGCCCGGCAGCGCCGCGTCGACCTCGTCGTCGACGACGTCCACCCTGCCGGGGCCCACCGCCCCGTCGGTGACATCCTCGACCACGGCCGGCTCCACGGGGTCGTCGGCCACCCCCTCGACGACGCGGGCGAGTGGCACCACCTCGGCCACCACGTCCGTCGGGTCCTCCGGGTCGACCACCACATCCACCACGTCCTTCGGGTCGTCCGTCGGGTCGTCCGGGTCGACTGCAGACGGCGCCGGCGATGCACTGGCGTATACGGGCGCCCGCTCGAACCTGGCCCTCGCCCTGCTCCTCCTCGCCCTGGCCTGGGGCATCCGGCAGTTCGTCATCGCCTCCCGGCCCCGCTGAACGCCGCCGCCGAGCCGGTTGCCTCCCGGCCGTGAGGATCACCGCCGTCGAGCTGCGCCGGGTGCGACTGCCGTTCCTCGCCCCCTTCCGCACCTCCGCCGGCTCGACGGAGGGGCGCGAGGTGTTGCTGGTGCGCATCGACACGACCGCGGGCGAGGGGTGGGGCGAGTGCGCGGCGCTGGGTGAGCCCACCTACACGGCCGAGTACGTGTCGGGGGCGGCCCGCGTGCTCCGGGACCACCTCGTGCCCCGGCTGCTGGCGGGTGGCGAGGTGGTCGGCGCCGCTGTGGTGGCGCCGGCGCTGACTGCGGTCCGGGGTCACCACATGGCCAAGGCGGCCCTGGAGATGGCGGTGCTCGATGTCGAGTTGCGGACTGCGGGCATCTCGTTGGCCCAACGGCTCGGTGCCACCCGCGGCGCGGTCGAAGCGGGCGTCGCCGTGGGGATCGCCCCGTCGATCGGGGCGCTGCTGGACGTCGTGGGCGGGGCGGTCGACGAGGGGTACCGGCGGGTCAAGCTCAAGATCGAGCCGGGGTGGGACGTCGAGCCCGTGCGGGCCGTGCGGGAGCGCTTCGGTGACCTCGTGCTCCAGGTCGACGCCAACGGCGCCTATCG
>JBKJUI010000103.1:0-3101 GCA_046590775.1 Acidimicrobiales bacterium | reverse complement strand
GGCCGCGCACGGACGACGAGATCAGCCGGCCGAGCATGTGGTCCTCACTTGACGAAGCCGGTTTCCGCGCCGAACAGTTCCTGCACACCCGCGGTCACGACCTTCGTCCCGACCGGCGGGCCGACTGTGAGGATCGCCACCTTGCTCTTGACCCCCTCGACCGTGACCGGCTGACGGACGTAGTCGAGGTCCTTCGGGTTGGTGTAGGTGAACGTGACACCCGCGTTGTCGAAGAGCACGGCGTCGTATGGGACCGCCGTGCGGGTCGGCTGGCCGCTCGGGGTGATGCCCGCCATCTCCTGCGGCGTGGCGGGGCGGACCTCGACGGTCTGGAGGGCGATCCGCTGGGCGGCCTTCGGCTCGAGGACCACGCGCTTGGAGCTGGTGCCCTCGATCGACTCGATGCGGGCCGGCGCCTCCTTTTTGGCCGTGGCTTGGCTCTCGGTGCAGCCGCCGAGACCGATCAGACCGATCAGACCGGTCAGGCCCAGAACGGCGACGCCGAGCCGGGATGGAAGGGTGCGCATCAGTGGCCTCCTAGGTCGGCCGGGATCGGCTCTCGGGGGGGCCGCTCGACACGGCCGAAGAGCAGGTACAGCGGGGGGAGGACGAACAGGCTCAGCAACGTCGACGTGGCGAGGCCGCCGAGCACGACCAGAGCCATCGGGTGGGCGACCTCGAGGCCGGGCCGGTTCCCGAGGACGGCGAAGGGCAGCAGGAACAGGGCCGCGGCCAGCGCCGTGGCCAGGATCGGGCCCGCTCGGTCTTTAGCCCCGCGCACGACGAGGTCGGGGCCGAACGGCTGACCCTCGTCTCGCTCGAGGTGCTGGAGGTGGCGGATGAGCATCACGCCGTTGCGGGCGGCGATCCCGAGCACGGCGAAGAGGCCGACGAACGAGCCGATGGAGAAGCGTCCGCCGGCGAGGGCAGCAGCGACCAGGCCTCCGACCAGGCTGAGGGGCAGGACCGGCCAGAACAGGAAGGCCAGCCGCCAGCTGCCGAACGAGGCCTGGAGCAGGAGCAGGATGAGCACCGCGGCGCCGACCGAGAGCGCCTGCACCCGACGCTGCGAGCCCTTCTCGTCCTCGAAGCCACGGCGCAGCTCGACGTGGTACTCGAGCGGCATCCGAACGCCCTTGACCGCCTGCTCCACGTCGGCGACCACGGCGTCGAGGCCGCGGCCCCGCACGTCGGCGGTCACATCGACGCTGCGCGAGGCGGCGTCGTGCCGGATGATGGTCGGGCTGGACGCAACCTGCACCTTGGCCACATCGCGCAGGGCGACGGTCCCCTGGGGCTTGTTCACGAGGAGGCCCTGGATGCTCGTGAGGTCGGCGCGGATCTCCGGCTTGGCGATCACGAGCACCTCGAACACCTTCTGCCGCTCGAAGATGGAGCCGACCTGGATCCCCGAGAGCATCGCCGAGGTCGCCCGCCGCACGTCGCCCGGCACGATGCCGTTGCGCTGGGCGGCGCCGAGGTCGACCTCGACCTCGAGCCCGGCCTCCACGCCCTGGGACTCGACCTCTTCGTTGACGACCCCGTCCACGTCGGCGATGACCTCGCGCACCTCCTCGGCCTTGCTGCGCATCACGCTCTGATCGATGCCGAAGATGCGCACGGTGACGGCCTTCTCGGTCCGGCCCAGCAGGTCATCAACGCGCGCCTCCGGGTAGGTGACCACCTCACGATCCAGACCGGGATAGCCGCGGACGACCTCCTCGACCGCGCCGCGGGTCCTGGCGTAGTCGGCGCCCTGCCCGAGCGTGACGAAGAGCTCGGCCGAGCTGACGTCGATGACCTGGTCAGAGGCGACCGCACGGCCGACGTGGCCGCTGACCCTCTCGACCCCGGGCAGCTCCCGCAGCTCGCGACTGGCCAGCCCCATCACCCGGTTCATCTCGGGCAGCGAGGTGCCGTTGACCGACGACCAGCGGACCAGGAGGTTGGTGTCCTTGAACTCGGGCAGCAGCGCCGGCTCGAGGCGCGGCAGGGCCAGGGCGCCGAGCACGAGCAACGCCCCGACGCTCAGCAGGGCCGAACGGGGCGTGCCGATCGCGCGGCGGAGGCCCGGCTCGTAGGTGGGCCGCAGCCACCGGGCGAGCGGAGGCTCGGTGTGGCGGCTCGGCCCCTTCGACGCCAGGAGGAGGTTGAGCGCCGGCGTGACGGTCAGGGCGACCCCCAGCGAGGCGAGCACGGCGAGGGCATAGGAGTAGGCCACGGACGGCAGGAACGCGTCAGCGGCCAGGCCACCGAGGAACAGGACCGGGAGGGTGGCCACGAGGATGATGACCGTGGCGTGGACGACGTGGGTCCGGCTCTCGACGGTGGCGCCGAGGACCGCCTCACCAGCCTCCTCGGAGGCCGGCTCCTCCCCCGCCGCTGGTCGACGCCGCCCCAGGCGGCGAAGCACGCCAGGCCGGTCGATGTGCGAGTCGTCGATGGCGATGACCGCGGCGAGGAGGAGCCCGGCCAGGACCAGGCCGTTCAGCCCGACCCCGCGAAGGCGGAGGACGAGCGCAGCCGTCACCAGCGCAAGCGGGATGGTGACCAGGCTGACGAGCGCGCTCCGCCAGCCGAGCAGTAGGGCGGCCAGCCCGGCGAAGAGCAGGACGCCGGCCAGAGCCAGGGCCTTTCCTGCGTTCCCCAGCGACGTCTCGATGAAGGACGCGGGCCGGAACAGGCTGGCGTCGATGTCGACGCCGTTGAGGCCGGGCCGCAGGCTTTCGAGAGCGGAGGTCACCTCCTTGCTCACGTCCAGGACGTCGGCGTCGGGAAAGCGCTCGACGACGAGGACCAGGCCTGCGGTGTCGGGCAGCACCCCATCGCCGATGAGGGGCTGGTGGCCGGTGACCACGTCGGCGACCTGGTCCAGGCGCACCGGCGCCGCTGGCGGGGGCGCCGGCTCGCCCTCAGGGGTGGGCGGCGGCGCCTTGTCGACGACCACTTGGCCGAGGTCCTCGGGGGTCAGAACGGGCTGCAGGTGCTGGATCGACAGCCGCTGGTTGGGAAGGTCGATGAACCCACCGGTCCCCGGGGTGGACGCCTCGAGGTAGGAGAGGGGCGAGACCACCAGCGCGTTGCCGGAGCTGCGGATGACG
>JBKJUI010000089.1:0-4314 GCA_046590775.1 Acidimicrobiales bacterium | reverse complement strand
GCGGTCCCGTCGCCGTCGGCCCGACGGCACGAGCCGCCGCCGGTCGGCGGGTCGGGTCGTCGCCACCACCGGGGTCCCCCTACGTGGCGCCCGAGGACCTGCGCTCCGCCGTTCGGGAGCAGCGCACCGGCGCCCTGGTGGTCTTCGTCGTCGACGCCTCGGGCTCGATGGGGACCCGCATGGCCGCAGCCAAGGGCGCGGTCGTGTCGCTGCTGCTCGACGCCTACCAGCGCCGCGACCAGGTTGCCCTCGTCGCCGTCGGCGGCGGCGGTGCCGACATCGTCCTGCGTCCCACCGGCTCGGTGGAGGTGGCTCGCGCCCGCCTCGAACGCCTGCCCACCGGCGGTCGCACCGACCTGGCCGCCGGCCTCCGCCTCGGCCTGTCGCTGTGCGCCAACCCGGCCGGCGGCCGGTCCCCGCTCCTGGTCCTGGTCACCGATGGCCGGGCCACCGCCGGACCCGACGGTCAGGACCCGGTCGCCGCCGCCGAGAGCGAGGCGGCCGTCGTGCGCCACCGCGGCATCACCTCGGTCGTCGTCGACGTCGAGGACGGCCCGCTCCCGCTGGGCCTGGCCGAGCAGCTGGCCGGGACGATGGCGGCCCGCCACCTCCGCCTCCCCGACCTGTCGGCCGGGGCCCTCGACCGCACGGTCCGGGCGGCGCTGGGTCGATGACGAGAGGCCCCGCTAGCGCCTTTGCCCCGGGCGGTCGCCGAGCAGGGCGGCCGTCACCAGCCTGGGGTCGTGCTCCTCGAAGCGGCGGGCCAGGCGGACGAGGAGCTTCCCGGGGAGCTTCGGCTCGGAGACGAGGTAGGCCAGCACGCTGACCAGGCGGTCCAGCTCGACCGCCTCCCGCTGGCGGTCGGCCTCGGGCAGGGCGAACAGGCGCTGCGCCGCCCCCCAGGCCTGGTCCCGGGCCGCCTTCAGCGAGAAGCTGAAGATCCGCCCTCCGCCGAGGGCGCCGGCCTCGTTGGCCCAGTGCGACACCCGGTCGAGGTCTCCCAGCAGTTCGCTCGTCATCGACCCGAGCAGGTCGTTGATGTGGTCGAAGTCGCTCTTGACCGACAGCAGGTCGCCGCCCGTGGCCAGCGCCACCTCGACCGTGGCCTGGGGCAGGTCGTGGTTGACGTGGGCGTTGATCCCGATGAGGAGGTGCTGGAGGATGATGAGGTCGTCGCGGCCGGCGACGTCGAACGACGCCTGCCAGCAGGCGGGGCGCGTCGGCGAAGGACCGTGGCCGCGCGTGTAGTACCCGGCGAAGGTGGAGGCGAAGCGCTCCATTCGATCGCCGTCCTCGAAGCGGCCCTGGGCGATGGCCGTGGCGATCGAGGAGGTGACGCGGGAGTACATGGCGGCGAAGTAGCCGACGGCGTTGTCGCTTGCCCGGGCCAGCTCGCGCAGCTCCTCGGCGACGTCGGCGATCATCCGCGCACGCTAACCCGGGGCGCTCCGCGCCCCGGGCGCTGCCGGAGCGATCACACCGGAACGTCGACCAGGCTGGGGGCCGTGGATCGGGCGAAGGACCCTCGGATGTAGACGAACCAGGTGACGCCGCCGAACACCACGTACGAGGCGAGGAAGACCCACAGGGCCGGGACCGACCAGGTCGAGTTGGCGGCGGCGACCGAGATCTTGGCTGCAGGCGTCGGCGCCGCCTTCACCAGCGCCGAGACGTCCAGGCTGGCCTGGCGGAGGATGACCTGGATGAGGACACCGCCGAAGGCGCCGATGGCGCCGGCGATGCCGATGACGGCAGCGGCACGCCGCTTGAACTCCACCGCCGCCTCCTTCACGTCACCCCCGATGGCCTCGGCCTCCTTCCGGCCGATCAGGGCGAAGATCGAGGGGATCATCTTGTAGGTCGACCCGTTCCCGAGGCCTGACAGCAGGAACACGAACATGAAAGACCCGAAGAAGAGGGCGAAGCTGCGCTGCTGCACGCCCCGGATGGCGGTCAAGGTGAAGGCGGCCATGCCTACGAACACGGCCAGCGTCACCTTGGCGCCTCCGACCTTGTCGCTCAGCCAACCCCCGACCGGCCGGGAGAGCGAGCCGATCAGCGCACCCATGAAGCCGAGCCCAGCCAGGTAGGTGGCGATGAACGGGTGGCCGGCCAGGAACTCGGGGAAGGTGTTCTTGATGACCAGCGGCAAGGCGAAGGAGAAGCCGATGAACGACCCGAACGTGCCGATGTAGAGGAAGGACATGATCCACGTCTGGCTGTATCGGAGCGAGGCGACGTACGACCTGGTGTCGGCCTTGGCCTGCGTGAGGCTGTCCATGTAGAGCCATGCCGCGATGGTGGCGAGGGCGATGAACGGCAGCCACATGAGTCCGGCATAGGCCATGTGCACGTTGTGCTTGGGCAACTTGACCGCGGCCGCGGGGATGCCGACGATCAGCGCCAGCGGCACGAACAGCTGGGCCACGGCCACGCCGAGGTTGCCCCCGGCTGCATTGAGGCCGAGGGCGAAGCCCTTCTTCTTCTCCGGGTAGAAGAAGGAGATGTTGGCCATCGACGAGGAGAAGTTGCCGCCGCCGACGCCGGCCGTGGCGGCGCAGCCGATCAGCACCCACAGCTGGGTGCCGTGCGACTGGTCCAGGAGCCAGCCACTGGGCACCACGATGGCTAGCAGGAGCGTTGGGAGGAAGAGCAGGGCGGCGCTGATCGTCGTCCAGGCCCGGCCGCCGAACTTCGGGACGGCGAAGGTGTAGGGGATCCGCAACACCGACCCCACCAGGTTCGGGAGAAGGGTCAGCAGGAACAGCTCGGACACGGTGAGCGTGATGCCGATGTTCCCGAGGTTCAGCACCACGATCGTCCACAGCACCCAGATGCTGAACCCGATGTGCTCGGCGAACATTGAGAGCGCGAGGTTCTTCTGGGCGATCTTCTTTCCGGTGCTCGCCCAGAAGGTCTCGTCGTCGGGTTCCCAGCTGTCGATCCAGCGGCCTGTGCGTGCGGTCATGCCCGACACTCAAGCCAGCGGGTGTGTCAAGGGTGTTTCGCAGCGCGTGAGGTCGTGAAGCGATCTCCTAACAACGGCCCGCGACCCGGGAGCACGGCCCGAAACGCGCAGGAAACGTCCTCCGGTGGCCCCTCAGCGCTGGCTGGCGGTGAGCAGCTGGTCGAGGCGGGCCAGCACGGCGTCGAAGCCGGCCTGATCGGCCTCGGCCCGTCGGGTGGTGGCCTCGGCCAGGGCCACGAGGTGGGGCGTCAGCCGCTCTCGCAGCCCACGGATGTCGAGGGCGGTGAGCTCGGCCTTGTGGGCTCCGTCCTGCACGGCGGCGCGAAGGACGGCCTGGGACGCTCGCACGTCGTCCATCGCCGTCCCGCTGGCCTCCGAGACCTGACCGACCCGGTCGGCGAGCACGGCGGTGGCGTCGTCGAGGCGACCCGCCGCCGCCCTGACCTCGGCGGCCGCACGCTCGGCCGCTTCGAGGAGTGCGGTGCGGAGGTCCTCGGGCCGGAGGCTGGCCACCGCCTCCTCGGCGGCGTTCGCCGCGCGCGTGGCCCGCTCCACCTCGGCCAGCAGGGCACGGGCGACGACGGGGCCGACCTCGTCGATGCGGGCGGACACCGCTTCGATCGCCGCGATCTGCGCGTCGCGGGCGGCGACCTGCTCGACCACCAGGGCCTCGAGGCGTGGGTCGTGGCGAACCGACTCGAGCGTGGCCCGCAGGCTGTCGAGCCGCTCGGCTAGCGACTCGGCCCGTTGGTCGGCCTCGGCACCGCGAGCCGCCGACTCGGTGCCGGTGGCGAACAGGGCGGCCCGCACCTCGGTGAGGCCGTCGCTCAGCTTCTGGCTGCTGCGGTTCACGGTGTCGAGCAGGGCGCCGTTCTGGTGGCCGCCGGCCGCCCGGAGGCTCTCGGCGCTCTCGGCCAGCCGGGCCTCGAGCCGCTCGGTGGCCGCGCTCACCGAGCTCAGCATCTCGCCCATGATGGCGTCGAACCTGGCCCCGAGGGCGACCTGTCCCTCCGAGATGCGGGCCCGGCTCCGGTCGACGGCCGTCTCGGCCCGCTCGGCCAGCTCGGTGAACAGCGAGGCCACCCGTTCCTCCACGGCCCGGGCCTCGCCTGCGTGTCCACTGGCCATCGCTTCGATCCGCCCACCCTCGTGGGCCAGCGTGTCGATCGCCTCGACCAGCCGGGCAACCAGCGGCTCGACCTGGCTGGTGAGGGCGGCGGCCGTGGCGCCCTGGACCTCGGCGGCCACCCGCACCGGGATGGACTCGAGGTCGCCGATCGCCGCCGTGCGCTCGTCGATCCGGGCCAGGAGCGTCTGCCCGTGCTCGACGGTGACGGCCTCCAGCC
>JBKJUI010000063.1:0-5599 GCA_046590775.1 Acidimicrobiales bacterium | reverse complement strand
GCCGTCGAGGGTCTTGTCGTTGGCCAGCTCGGCCACCTTGGCCAGCACCGCCTTCGGCCCCACCTGGTAGGGCAGCTCGGTGATGACGATCTCGAAGCCGCGCTTGGTGTCTTCGATGGTGGCCCGGCCCCGCATCTTGATCGAGCCGCGACCGGTGGTGTAGGCGTCGATGATCCCCTGGCGGCCGAGGATGGATCCCCCTGTCGGGAAGTCGGGGCCCTTCACGTCGTGCATCAGGTCTTCGACGGTGGCGTCGGGGTCGTCGATCAGGTGGACGGTGGCGTCGATGACCTCGCCCAGGTTGTGGGGCGGGATGTTGGTGGCCATGCCGACGGCGATGCCCTGGCTGCCGTTAACCAACAGGTTGGGGAAGCGGGCCGGCAGGACCGACGGCTCCTCGTCGGTGTTGGAGTAGTTGGGGACGAAGTCGACGGTGTCCTCGTCGATGCCCTCGAGCAGGACGTTGGCCAGGGTGGCCAGGCGGCTCTCGGTGTAGCGGGAGGCGGCGGCCCCGTCGTCCATCGAGCCGTAGTTGCCGTGGAAGTCGATGAGCGGGTGGCGCAGCGAGAACGGCTGGGCCATGCGCACCAGGGCGTCGTAGATGGCGCCGTCGCCGTGGGGGTGGTAGTTCCCCATGACCTCTCCGCAGATCTTGGCGCACTTCAGGCGGGTGCGGTCGGAGCGGGCGCCCATGGCCCACATGCCGTAGAGGATCCGGCGGTGGACCGGCTTCAGCCCGTCACGGGCGTCGGGCAGGGCCCGGGCCACGATGACCGACATGGCGTAGTCGAGGAAGGAGCGCTCCATCTCCTCCTGGATCTCGATCGGCTCGATGCCCAGGCGGGGCGGCACCTCGCCCTCGGCCACCTCGGGGACGGGGGGCTCGTGGCCGTTGCCGGAAGCATCAGACATCGAGGAACCTCACGTCCTTGGCATTGGTGGTGATGAAGTGCTTGCGGCTCTCGACGTCCTCGCCCATGAGGATGCTCATCACCTCGTCGGCCAGGCTGGCCTGCTCGACCGACACCTGCAGCAGCGTGCGCAGGCCGGGGTCCATGGTGGTGACCTTCAGCTCGTCGAAGTCCATCTCGCCCAGCCCCTTCAGGCGCTCGAAGGGGTTCTTGTGGTTCGGGTTCTCGGCCAGGAACACCTGCCGGGCCGCCTCGTCCTTCAGGTAGACGCGCTCCTTGCCCACCAGCGTGGAGAACAGCGGCGGCTGGCAGATGTAGATGTAGCCGTTCTCGAACAGCGGCCGCATGTACCGGAAGAAGAAGGTGAGCAGCAGCGTGCGGATGTGGCTGCCGTCGACGTCGGCGTCGGCCAGGATGCAGATCTTGTGGTAGCGGGCCTTGGCCCCGTCGAAGTCGTCGCCCAGGCCGGCTCCGATGGCCTGGATGAGCGCCTGGATCTCGTTGTTCTTGGGCATCCGGCCGCTCCGCGCCTTCTCGACGTTGAGGATCTTCCCCCGGATCGGGAGGATGGCCTGGATGGTGGGGTTGCGGGCCTGCTTGGCCGAGCCGCCGGCCGAGTCGCCCTCGACGATGAACAGCTCGGCGTCCTCGGGCTTGGTGCCCCGGGCGCAGTCGGCCAGCTTGTCGGGCATGCCGGCGCCCTCGAGGGCGCTCTTGCGCCGCACCGCCTCCCGGGCCTTCTTCGCCGCCTGGCGGGCCTGGGCGGCGTCGCGCGCCTTTGAGATGATGGCCTTGCCCTCGTTCGGGTGCTCCTGCAGCCACTCGAACAGCTTGTCGTTGGTGGCCTTCTCGACCATCGACCGCACCGGGACGTTGCCCAGCTTCGCCTTGGTCTGCCCCTCGAACTGCGGGTCGCGCAGCTTCACCGAGATGATGGCGGTGAGGCCCTCGCGCACGTCCTCGCCAGCCAGGTTCTCGTCCTTCTCCTTCAGCAGGCCCCGGCCCCTGGCGTACTTGTTGGCCACGTTGGTGAGGGCCTTCTTGAAGCCCTCCTCGTGCATCCCGCCCTCGGTGGTGGAGATGCCGTTGGCGTAGCTGTAGATGCCCTCGTGGTAGCCGGTGTTCCACTGGAAGGCGATCTCGCACTCCATGTCGGTCTCGGCCATCTGGTAGTGCCCGACCCGCTTGAACAGCGCCTCCTTCGAGGCGTTGATGTGGCCGACGTAGTCGATGATCCCCTTCTCGTACTTGAAGACCCGGCTGTCCTGGCGGTCGGGCCGCTCGTCGACGAAGCGGATCTCGAGGCCCTTGTTGAGGAAGGCCATGATCTCGAGCCGCTCGAGCACCGTGGTGGCCCGGAACTCGGTGCCCTCGGAGGCGAAGACCACCGGGTCGGGCCAGAACGTGACGATGGTGCCGGTGATGGGCTCGCCCCGCTGCCGCGGCGAGTCGCCGATCACCTCGAGCTTGGTGAGGGGCCGGCCCCCGTTGTGGAACTCGATCCGGTGGTGCCTGCCCCGCTGGTTGACCTCGACGACCGTGCGCTTCGACAGGGCGTTGACCACGCTGACCCCGACGCCGTGCAGCCCACCCGACACCTGGTACGCCTTGCCCTCGAACTTCCCACCGCCGTGGAGCTTGGTGAGGGCGATCTCGACGCCCGTCATCTTCTCCTTGGTGTTCATGTCGGTGGGGATCCCGCGGCCGTCGTCCTCGACCCGGCAGCCGCCGTCGGCCTGCAGGGTCACATCGACCCGGCTGGCGAACCCGGCCATGGCCTCGTCGATCGAGTTGTCGACCACCTCCCAGACGAGGTGGTGGAGGCCGTTGAGCCCGGTGGACCCGATGTACATCCCGGGGCGCTTGCGCACCGGGTCGAGCCCGGACAGCACCGACATCGCGTTGGCGCTGTAGGCGTTCGAGGTCGGTTCGTCGGAGCGGGTTTCGGCCATGCGGCGGGGCGCGCCTTTCCAGAGGTCGAGGCGGAGATCGGGAGCGGTCGGAGGACAGGAGCCGCCCGAACAAGTGTACCCGTCCGGCGGGACAGCGTGGCGATGCTGCGGCGGCTCGCAGCGGCCGGTGAGGTCGCCGCTGCGGGCCGATCGGCCGTCGACTTGAGGTCGTTCGGCCCGACCGGGGGTCGATCGCCTCCCGGCGGTCCTCAGGGGGCCCCTGGTGGCGCCTCGCCGAGACCCGCCAACCGCCTCAGGAGGGCCGAACTCGCAGCTCGATGCCGTTGACCAGCCCGGCGCCGGCGACCTCGGAGATGCGGCCCAGGACGGTGGCCTCGAGGTGGGCCAGGCTGGTGGCCCAGGCCGGGTGGTCGACCTCGACGACGAGCCGCCCGCCACGCAGCCCGGCCGGTCTGGCGTGCGCCGCCGCCGGCGCCCCCACGATGTCCTCCCACCGCTCGTACAGCGCCCCCAGGCCGAGCGCCGAACCAGCCCCCAGCCGCGCCGCCACCCGGTCGAGGCTGGCCCCGATCGGCTGCGGCTCCTGCGGCGCCTCGGCCCGCCACGTGCTCACCCCTCTGGTCTACCAGTCCGGCCCCACCCCTCCTCGGGTCTGCCCACTTCTGGTCCAGAGGGACCCCAGAAGCGGGCATTCCCGACGCCATCGCAGGGTCTCGGAGGGGCTAGGGGAAGCGGAGCTGCGGCGCCACCTGCTCGATGAACAGCTTCTGGAGGGTGGCCACGTCGAGCGGGGTGCCGTCCATGGCGAAGACGCTGAGGGAGAGGAAGAACGAGCCGCTGGGGCGGACGGCGGCGGCCCGCACGTTGCCGGAGGGCGATGCCGCACTGGCCTGGATCGGCCCATCCTTGGTGGACACCTCGAAGCGCACGGCGCCGTCGACGACGAGCGTGCCCTCGAGTGAGCCGCCGCCGGGGATGGCCGTGGCCACCAGGGTGGCCAGCAGCTCCCGTCCCGGCATGCGCAGCTCGACCTTCAGGGTGCCGGTGTCAGCCGAGGACTCGCGCTGCTCCCACCCCGGCGGGGCGGTGACCACCAGGCGGCCCTCGAGCAGCTTGACCTCGGCCCCCGGCGTCGCCGCCGGCGCCGGGATGCTCTTCCCGCCGCTGCTCGCCGCCCGAGCTCCGCCGTCGCCAGGCATGTCGTCGCCCGCAGTCAGCAGGGCGGCGGTGATGCCCGCCCCCACCAGCAGGAGGACCGCACCGGCCACCACGGCCAACCTGCGGCGCCCCCGCAGACCCGCCAGGCGGCCGGGCCCCCCTCCCTCCCGCCGAGGCGCAGCGGGGAGACCAGACGCGGGCTCCCCCCTGCCTCCAGAGCCGGCGGGCTCCCCCCTGCCTCCAGAGCCGGCGGGCTCGGCCCATGCCGGCGTCGCGCCGGTCCAGCCGGGGGGTGGGGCCGAGGGCGGCCGGGGCGGTGGCGTACGTGGCGCCGGGGCGCCGGGGCGGGGCCCCTCCTGCGGTTCGCCCAGCGGCGCCGGCCACCCGGGGAGCGGGTCGGGGGGCGGCTGGCCGCCGCCGGGCGTCTCGTCGGCCACCGCCCCACCTTCCCCGCCACCGCCGCCGGAGGCAAGCACCTGGTCGTTCAGGCCATCAGGCGGCCGCCCTCCACCCGCACGGTGGCGGCGGCCGTGATGCCGGGCGGCACGTCGCCGGCGGTGGTCAGCAGGGCCTGGCCGGCCGGCAGGCTGGCCACCAGCGCCTCGGTCCGGGCCGGGTCGAGCTCGGAGAACACGTCGTCGAGCAGCAGGACCGGGGACGACCCGGCCACCTCGCCCACCACCTGATGCACGGCCAGGCGCAGCGCCAGGGCCAGGGTGCGCTGCTCGCCCTGACTGGCGTGGGTGCGGGCCGGGAGGCCGCCGACCTCGAGGGCCAGCTCGTCGCGGTGGGGCCCCACCGTCGACACCCCCCGGCGCACGTCGTCCAGCCGGGCGGCGGCCAGGGCGGCGGCCAGGTCACCCTCGTCGGCGCCCCACGCCGTCTCGTAGGCCACGCCAACCTCCGACGCCTCGCCGGCCAGGCGGTCGTAGGCGGCCACCACCACCGGCATCAGGCGGATCACCAGGTTGCGACGGGCCGAGGCCAGCGCCGCGCCGACCGTGGCCAGCCGGGCGTCGAACACGTCGAGGGTCAGCTCGGCCGACGGGTCGAGGCGGCCGCCCCGGGCCGACTGGGCCTCCTTCAGCAGGGCCCCCCGCTGCTTGAGGACCCGGGCCAGGTCGTCCTGCACGGCCCCGTAGCGGGCTCCGACCGTGGCCAGGGCGTCGTCCAGGAGACGACGACGCCCGTCCGGGCCCTCCTTCACCAGCCCCAGGTCATCCGGGCTGAACACGCTCACCCGCAACGAGCCCAGCAGGTCACGGGTCCGCACCAGCGGCTGGCGGTTGACCTGCACCCGCACCCGGCCGCCACGGGCGGGAACCTCGGCCTCGAGCAGCAGGTGCCGCCCCTCGCGCTCCCCCTCGGCCCGCACCACCGCCCGGTCGGCCCCGGCCCGCACCAGGGCGTCGTTCGGCGCCCCGCGGAACGACGAGAGCGTGGCCAGCCAGGCGATGGCCTCGAGGAGGTTGGTCTTCCCCTGGCCGTTTGCCCCCACGACCACCGTCAGCCCGTCGGGCGCAGGCACCAGCTCGGCCGAGGCGTAGCTGCGGAAGTCGGTGAGCCAGAGCCGGTCGAGCCTCACCGGCGCTGCGTCTGCCCACTTCTGGGGTCTTC
>JBKJUI010000029.1:0-4828 GCA_046590775.1 Acidimicrobiales bacterium | reverse complement strand
ATCAACGTCCGCGACCGGCCCACGCACAACCGGGCCGGGATGGAACGCACGCTCACCCGGCTCAAGGCCGCCGCCGAGAGCGCAGCCAGGACCGGGCGGTAGGGCGGTGTTCGGCGTGCACCAACCTACGGCGGCTGGCACCCGATCGCCGCCTCCGCAGCCCTGCAGATCCTGACCAGGGTCGCCGGTTCCGCCTTGCCCACCCTCCGTACGAGGCGGGTCCGGGCGAGCAGCTGGAGGTTGTCGAGGTTCACGACCGAGCGCTGGCGCACACCGTCAGCGGCACTGAGCCCGACCTCGGTGGAGAGGCCGCGGATCGTCGAGGTGACCGGCCCGACGATCACCGAGTGCAGGACCCGGCCCAACGGGTCGCGCGTGAGGATCACGACGGGACGGCGCTTGTCGAGCTCGGCCAGCCAGATCTCGCCCCGCCTCGGCTGGGGCGTCACCGAGGGATCGGCCACTCGGCCTCCCAGTCGGTGTCGTCGACGAGGTCGTCCCAGATGGGACCGGCTTGCCTCAGCCCCGCCTCGTCCCCGGTCGACGGGACCTCTCGGTACGCCTCGATGTCCTGGCGGATCTGGGCGCAACGGATGACCTCCGACAGGGCGGCGTCGATCGTCGCCGACGCCGACGACGTTCCGAGAACCACACGGGCCGCAGCGAGCTTCTCACGATCAACGGTGATTGTGGCCTTAGCCTTCGCCATAGTGAAGAACCTACCTCAGCCCGTATAGATGGTAGGGCCGCGCACCGCACCAGCTGCGGGGGTGCTGACCCCGCCGACCGAGTGGCCGAACGGGGATCAGAGCCGGTCGACGATGGCGCTGGCGAACTCCGAGCACCTCACCTCGGTGGCCCCCTCCATCTGACGGGCGAAGTCGTAGGTCACGATCTTCTCGTCGATGGTGGCCTCGAGGGCGCGGTAGATGTCGTTGGCGGCGTCGACCCAGCCGAGGTGCTCGAACATCAGCACGCCGGACAGCAGGAGGGAGCCTGGGTTCACCTTGTCCTGGCCGGCGTACTTCGGGGCGGTGCCGTGGGTGGCCTCGAAGATGCCATGCCCGCTCACGTAGTTGATGTTGGCGCCGGGGGCGATGCCGATGCCCCCGACCTGGGCGGCCAGGGCGTCGGAGAGGTAGTCGCCGTTCAGGTTCATGGTGGCGATGACGTCCCAGTCGGTCGGACGGGTCAGCACCTGCTGGAGGGTGATGTCGGCGATGGCGTCCTGCACCAGGATCTTGTCGCCCGGCTCGCCGCCGCAGTCGTCCCAGCCCACGGCGACGTCGGCGAACTCCTCGCGCACCAGCTCGTAGCCCCAGTTCCGGAAGGCGCCCTCGGTGAACTTCATGATGTTGCCCTTGTGCACGAGCGTCACCCTCTTTCGCCCGTGCTTGACGGCGTAGTCGAGCGACGCCCGGATCAGGCGCTTCGAACCCGTGGCCGAGATGGGCTTGACGCCGATCCCGGAGTCCTCCCGGATCTCCCATCCGAAGGCGTCCCTCAGGATCTCGATCATCTTCTTCGCGTCGGCGGTACCGGCTTCGACCTCGAGGCCGGCGTAGATGTCCTCGGTGTTCTCGCGGAAGATGACCATGTCGACCAGCTCGGGGTGCTTCACCGGGCTCGGCACCCCGTTGAACCAGCGCACCGGCCGCAGGCAGACGTACAGGTCGAGGATCTGTCGGAGGGCCACGTTGAGGCTGCGGAACCCGCCGCCGATCGGCGTGGTCAGCGGCCCCTTGATCCCGACCAGGTACTCCCGGAAGACGTCGACCGTCTCCTGGGGGAGCCACTCCCCGGTCTCGTCGAACGCCTTCTGACCGGCGAGCACCTCGCGCCACTCGATGGCCTTGCCGTGCTTGGCCGCGGCAGCGTCGAGCACCAGCTGGGCCGCCGGCCAGATGTCCACCCCGGTGCCGTCGCCGGAGATGAACGGGATGATCGGCGTGTCTGACACCTGCAGGGCGCCGTCGGCCCCCATCGTGATCTTGTCGGCCATGGCGAGACGCTAGCGGGGGCGCGAACCGGTCCCCGCCGGCCTGTCCCCGGCCTTCAGGTCGGCGTCCATGCGGCCGATCACCAGGAGACGGGCTCGACCGTCCGACCGCCGCTCGTCCCCGAGGGAGACCGCACATGGCCAAGCCCCAGTCGATCACGGCCGTCGAGTTCGGCGACCTCCCCACCTGGGGCAAGCTCGCCGTCGTCGTGGCTGCGGTGGCCGCCGTGGCCGCCGGCTTGGTCCTCCCCCGGTGGGTCACCGCGCTCGGGATCGCCGTCGTCTTCCTGATCGGCTTCGTGGTGTTGAAGCTGCGACGGAGGGTCTGAGCTCGATCTGCGCTCGATCTGCGCTCGATCCGCGCTCGTTCTGAGGCAGGTCCGAGGTCGGCTCAGGCGGCGGGGACCGGGATGAAGTCGACGACGACGTCGCCGTAGCCGAGGCCCTTCACGAGGGTGCCGAGGGTGGCCCGGACGTTGGCCTCGGCCCGCTGGCGCAGCTGGGCGTCCTCGGTGGCCGCCCGGCCGACCTTGCCCTCGGCCAGGACCAGCAGCTGCTGGTCGGGGTTGCGCTCGTCGCCCAGGGCCGAGCCGATGCGGTCGAACAGGCCCCGCTCGCGGGTGATGACCTGGCTCTCGGCCAGGTCGAGCGCCGGCTCGGCCAGCCGGACGGCGGGCACCGTCACGTGGACGGTGGAACCCTCGACCCGGACCGAGCCGGGACCGATGGCTGCGAGGTCGACGAGGGCGTCGACGCTGCCGGTGGCGCTGTACACCACGCGCGTGCCCTTCAGCGCCGAGGGCACGTACTGCATGTCCTTCTCGATGTCGACCAGCACCTGGTAGCGGCCCTCGGCGGCGTGCAGCTCGGCCAGGTCGGTGAGCGACTTGAGGAGGGCAGGCTGGGACCGGTCCACCGTCCTCTCCCGGATGGGGTTGCTCGGCCTGAAGGATCTGACGGCGACAACAGCGCCGAAGGCGACGGCGGCGAGCGTGACCAGGAGGACCGTGACGTGGACCAGGCTGCGACGGATCACGTCCCGGAGGGTACCGCCGTGGCTGTCCAAATCCGCCGCTCGCCCGAACGGGTGAATCAGGCGACGCCGGTGCCGAGGCGGAGGTTGGCGGCGATCTCCCTCGTGGCCGTCGACTGGTTCAGCGTGTAGAAGTGGAGCCCGGGGACGTCCTCGTCCAGCAGGGTCTGGCACAGCTCGGTGGCCACCTCGACGCCGGCCCGGCGCACGTCCTCGGGATCCTCGCCGGCGGCGGCGATGCGGTCAAGGATCTCGGCGGGCACAGCCGCCCCCGAGAGCTGGGCCATGCGGGAGACGGCCTCGAGCTTCAGGATCGGCATGATCCCGGCCACCACCGGCTTGGTGCACCCGAGCCGGGCGAGGTCGTCGCGCAGGCGCAGGTAGTCCTCGGCCCGGAAGAAGAACTGGGTGATGGCGAAGTCGGCCTTGGCCAGCTTGGCCGCCAGGAAGCGGCGGTCGCTCTCGGCGTCGGGCGACCGCGGGTGCAGCTCGGGGTGGGCGGCCACGCCGACGGAGAACCCGCCGACGGCCTGGGCCAGGTCGACCAGCTCCTCGGCCGTGCCGAGCTCGGTGGGTGCGGCATCCGGGTCCTTCGACGGGTCGCCGCCGAGGCCCAGGAGGTTCTCCACGCCGGCCCGCCGGTAGCGGACGAGGATCTCGGCCAGGTCGAGGCGGCTGTGCGAAGCGCAGGTGAGGTGGGCCATCGGCGTCAAGGTCGTCGTCTTCAGCATCCCGACGACCAGGTCGTGGGTGCGCTCGCGGGTGGAGCCGCCGGCGCCATAGGTCACCGAGACGAACGACGGCTCGAGCGTCTCGAGCTCGCGCAGCGTGCGCACCAGCTGGGCCTGCGCCGCGTCGGTCTTCGGGGGGAAGAACTCGAAGCTCACGGTGCGCCCTGCGGCGATCAGGTCACCGATGCGGGCCATGCCGCCGAGCCTAGGACGAAGGCACCTCCGGCTCTTGTTGTGATCCTGACGACACGCGGCCGACCCGGCGTTCGGCGGCGTCCACACAGTTGGCGAGGAGCATCGCTCTGGTCATCGGGCCGACGCCGCCGATCCGGGGCGACAGCCAGCCGGCCACCTCGGCGACGTCGTCGGCCACGTCGGACACCAGCTTCTTGCCGGCGAACGAGACACCGGCGGCCACCACGGCGGCGCCGGGCTTGACCATGTCGGCCGTGACCAGGCCAGGGCTGCCGGCGGCGGCGACCAGGATGTCGGCCGAGCGGCACAGCTCGACCATCTGCTCCCGGGGAACGCCGGTGTGGACGACGGTGACCGCGGCGTTGGCGTGCTCGCGCTTGAGCGACAGCAGGTTGGCCAGCGGACGGCCGATGGTGAGGCCCCGGCCGACGATGACCACGTGGCGGCCGGCGATGGGCACGTCATGGGCCAGGAGCAGGCGCTGGATCCCGGCCGGCGTGCAGGCCAGCGGGGCGTCGGCGCCCTGCACCAGGCGGCCCAGGTTCACCGGGTGGATCCCGTCGACGTCCTTGGCCGGATCGACCCAGAGCATGGCCGACTCGAAGTCGAGGTGCTTCGGGAACGGGTACTGCATCAGAAAGGCGTCGACGGCCGGGTCGGCGTTGAAGCGGACGACCACCCCGAGCACGTCGTCCTGGGTGGCGTCGGCGGCGAGGTGGACGTCGGTGCTGGCCATCCCCAGCTCGGCCGCGTCGCGGTGCTTCATGGCCACGTAGCTGCTGCTGGGCCCGTCGTCGCCGACGAGCAAGGTCCCGAGCCCCGGCCGGTGCCCGACGGCCACGAGGGCGTCGACCCGCACCTTCAGCTCCT
>JBKJUI010000021.1:0-6757 GCA_046590775.1 Acidimicrobiales bacterium | reverse complement strand
CTTTCACCGCCGCGACACTTGGGAGCGCCGTCGGCGGCGGGGTCCCCTCCGGGGTGCCGCTGACCGCGTGCGGAGGGCCATGGATGGCCCGGAGCACGCCATCAGCTGGGTATGGCTTTGGCCAGGTGGGTGTAGAAGGTCCAGAGGGCGAGGAGGAGGGGGGCTGCGGTGAGGAGCCAGGCGGGCCAGCGCCGCCACAGCCGGCCGAAGACGGCGGCGGCGATCCCGAGGGACAGGACGACCAGGCCCCACAGGGCGGACGGGATGCGCTCGGCCGGGTCGCCGCTGGCGCCCACGACCTCGTCGAGGACCGGGACCTCGGCGGCGGCGATGCCGGCGGCGACGGCCGGGTTCTGATCGGGCGCCTCGGGCAGCGCCTGGCCAGGCGCGGCCGGGCCCTTCAGGTCGGCGACCACCACGAGGCGCTGCGCAGCCGAGAACCGCGGGTTGCAGGTGGTGAGCGTCAGCTGGTCGCCGGCGGTCGGGGCGATGACCTCGAGCTGGCTGGGCTTCACCACGAACGTCTGGCGCACCTCGTAGCGGAAGGCGCCCTGGGACGTGCTCACGAAGATCGGGTCGCCCGGCTGCATCTCGTCGAGGCGAAAGAAGGGCGCGCCGTAGGTGGTGCGGTGGCCGGCGATGGCGGCGTTGCCCGGCTGGCCCGGCATCGGCGTCCCCTTGTAGTGGCCCGGCCCGCGCCGGAGGTCGGAGAGGTCGACGCCCTCGACGATGGCCTTGTCGAGGCCGATGCGGGGGATGCGCATCTGGGCCACGGCCGAGCCGACCGGGGGCGGCGGCGGCGCTGGTTCGGAGGTGGGTCGGCTGATCGGCAGGTCGACCGGCGGCGGCGGCGCGGCGAGCTGCTCGCGCAGGGTCGACTGGCTGCGGGACTCGGCCAGGTTGGTCCCGAGCAGCTCGAAGGCGACGAAGCCGAGGATCAGCAGACCGAGGGCAATCAGGGTCTTCCCGCTGACCGACAGGATCGAGGCCAGCTGGAGCCCGCGACGGCGGGGCGGGGGCGGTGGCGCGGCCGGACGGTCGACCTTCGCCTCGGCGGCACGGGCCGAGGCCTCGGCTAAGGCGGCGGCGGCCACCTCGTCGGGATCGGGCGGCGCCGGCCGGGCCGCCTTGGGGCGTGGGGGGCTGGCCACCTGTCCGGAGCCGGCTTCGTCGAGCGCCTGGCGGAAGGTGGTCGAGAACGCTGGGCGCCTTGGTGGAAGCGGAGCGCCCCCCGGTAGCCTGGACCCGCTGGCATGAGCCTCGCCGTCCACCTCCGATCCGCCGTCTGCCTGCTCGGACGCTTCCCCGCCCTCGCGGGCGTCGACCTCGACGTCCGGGCTGGCGAGGTGGTGCTCCTGGCCGGGCCGAACGGCGCCGGGAAGACCACGCTCCTGCGCGCCTGCGCCGGCCTGGTTCCCGTGGTCGACGGCACTGCGGTCGTCCTGGGGCACGACCTTCGGGTCGACCGCAGGTCCGTCCGCCGCCAGCTCGCGCTCGTCGGCCACCAAACCTCCCTCTACGACGACCTGTCGGTCGCCGACAACGTTCGCTTCACCGTACGCGCCCGGGGGGGCTCCCCCGGCGCGGTGGCTCCGGCGCTCGAGCGGCTGGGCCTCGACGGCCGGCTCCGCGACGTGGCTGCCGGCCGCCTCAGCGCCGGCCAGCGCCGCCGCTGCACGCTCGCCGGGCTGGTGGCGGGCGACACCGAGCTCTGGCTGCTCGACGAGCCCCACGCCGGCCTCGATCCCGAAGGCCGCGACCTCGTCGACCAGCTCGTCACCGAGGCGGCGGGGGCCGGCCGCACCGTCCTCCTCGCCAGCCACGACCTCGACCGGGCCGGCGCCGTCGCCACCCGCCAGGTCACCATCGAGGCCGGCACCGCCCGCAAGCGCCTCAGCGGCCCTGCAGAGCGGGAGTCCCAGCATGTGGGCTGACGCCGGACTGGTGGCCGGCAAGGACCTGCGCATCGAGCTGCGGAGCCGGGTCGGTGTCAACCAGGTGCTGCCGTTCTCCCTCGTGGTGCTCGTGCTCTTCGGGCTCGCCCTCGATCCCGACAGCAACGTGCTGGAGCAGGCGGCGCCGGGGCTGTTCTGGGTCGTCGTCGTCCTCACGTCGCTGCTGGCCATCCAGCGGTCCTTCGCCGTCGAGGCCGCCGACGGGAACCGTGACGCGCTGCGGATGTCGGGGCTCGACCCCGCCGGCCTGTTCCTCGGCAAGGCCGTGGCCGTGGCCGCACAGCTGCTCATCCTCGAGGTCCTGCTCCTGGTCGGCATCGCGGTCCTGTACGACACCCCGCTGCGCTCCTTCGGCCTGCTGGCGCTGACCTGCGTGCTGGCCACGCTGGGCCTGGCCGGCGCCGGCACCGTCTACGGGGTGATGGCGTTCGGCCTCCGGGTGCGTGAGACGCTGCTGCCCCTGCTCGTCCTCCCCGTGCTCGCCCCGGTTCTGCTGTCCGCCACCCGCAGCTTCGAAGCCGCGCTCAGGGACGCTCCCGGCGAGGCGGTCAGCTGGCTCGGTGTGCTGGCCGCCTTTGCCGTCCTCTACGTCGTCGTCGGCCTGTTCGGCTTCGGCCCGCTCCTGGAGGAGTCTTGACCCTGACCGCCCCTGCCCCCTCGGCCGGCTCCCCGGCCCCGAACAAGCCCCGTTCGGGCCGACGGGGCTCCGCCCTGCTCGGCTGGGCGTCGCTGGTGCTCGTCGGGGCCACCGTCGGCCTCGGCCTGGTGCTGCCGAAGACGGCGGAGCAGGCCGAGTACAGCCGGCTGATCGCCGTCCACCCGCCGGTGGCCTGGGTCTCGTACGTGGCCGTCGGCATCGCCGCCCTGGCCGCCGTCGCCTACCTGGTCACCCGCCGGGCCGGCTGGGACCGGCTGATGATCGCCAGCCTCGAGGTGGGGGTCGTCTTCACGGCCCTGACCCTGGCCACCGGCTCGATCTGGAGCCGGCCGACCTGGGGCGTGTGGTGGCGCTGGGAGCCTCGGCTCACGACCGAGGCGCTGTTGCTGGCCGTCCTGGTCGGCGCGGTGGCCCTTCGACGGGCGCTGCCGCCCGGACGCGGCCGGGCCGTCGTCACGTCGGTGTTCTCCCTCGCCACCCTCGGGCTGCTGCCGATCGTGCACTTCTCGGTCGAGCTGTGGCGGTCGCAGCACCAGCGGGGCACCCTCTTGTCGCCCGACCCGTCGAGCAACGCCGACAACCCATACCTGGCCGCCATGTTCCTCGGCTTCCTGGCCTTCACGGTGCTGTACGCCTGGATGGTCGTGCTGCGGGTGCGGATCGAGGCCCTCGAGGAGGCCTCCGAGGAGATCGAGCTCCGCCGGGCCATCGCCGACCGCCGCAGCGAGGGCCCGAGCGGCCCGTCAGAGCGGGACACGCAGGGCCCGAGCGGCCCGTCAGAGCGGGAGACGCAGGGCCCGAGCGGCCCGTCAGAGCGGGACCCGCAGGGCGGCTCAGCCGACGCCGCGGCGGGGGTGGCCTGATGGGCTACGTGGTCGCGGGCTACCTCGTCACCCTCGGAGGGATCGGCGCCTATGCCGCATGGCTCGTGCGCAGGTCGAAGCAGCTCACCAGGGAGCGCGGCCGTTGAGCGCTCCGGCGCACGATGCCCCCGTCCTCGACGACGAGGACCTGCCGCCGATCGTCACCTCCCCGAGGTCGCGCCGGGCCAACCCGGTGCGGATCGTGGTGGCGTCGGTTCTCATCCTCGGCGCCGTCGCCTTCATCGTGTCGAAGGGCCTCGGCAGCGCCACCGTCTACTTCAAGACGGCGGACGAGGCCGTGGCCGAGCGGCAGAGCATCGGCGCCAACCGCTTCCGCATCGAGGGCACGGTCAAGCCGGGCAGCATCCGCCAGGAGGACGGCCGCCTCCTGTTCACGATCCTGGGCGAGCAGGGCGCGGTGGTGCCGATCGTGCACACCGGGGGCCAGCCCACCGGCCTGTTCAAGGACTCGATCCCCGTCGTGCTCGAAGGCCGCTGGTCGGGGAGCGGCGACAGCTACGCCTCCGACCGGATCATCGTGAAGCACTCCGAGACCTACCGGGCCGAGAACCCGGTCCGGGTCGACGACTACCCGCCGGCCGGGCCGTCGTCGTGAACGCCACCCTCGGCTCCATGGGGGTCCTGCTGGGCCTGGCCGGCGCGCTCGCCGGCGTCGTGGCGCTGAGCGTCGGGCTGTTCACCGGCAAGGTCGCCGTGCTGCGGACCGGCGCCGTCTACATGTGGATGGTGCTGGGCGGCGCGGTCCTGGCCTTCCTGGCCATGGAGCGGGCGCTGCTGACCTCCGACTTCTCCCTGCGCTACGTGGCCGAGAACCACAGTCTGTCGACGCCGACGATGTACACGATCGCCTCGCTGTGGAGCCGGCTCGAGGGGTCGATCCTGCTGTGGGCGCTGGTGCTGGCCGGCTACGGCGCCGCCATGGTGTGGCGGTTCCGTCACCGCCGGCACGACCCGATCGTGGCCTGGGCCACCCTGGCTGTCCTCGTCGTGGCCGTGTTCTTCTTCGCCCTGCTGCTCGGCCCGGCCGACCCGTTCAGCCGGGTCAGCCCGGTCCCGGCCGACGGCCCCGGGCCCAACCCGCTGCTGCAGAACCACCCGCTGATGCTGGTCCACCCGCCGATCCTCTACCTGGGCTACGTCGGCTTCACCATCCCGTTCGCCTTCGCCGTGGCTGCGCTGGTCACCGGCCGGCTGGGGGAGGGGTGGCTGATCGAGACCCGGCGCTGGACGCTGCTGGCCTGGGGCTGCCTCACCACCGGCATCGCCATGGGCGCCTGGTGGAGCTACGAGGTGCTCGGGTGGGGCGGGTTCTGGGCCTGGGACCCGGTCGAGAACGCCTCGTTCCTGCCGTGGCTCACGGCCACCGCCTACCTCCACTCGGTCATGGTGCAGGAGCGCCGGGGGATGCTGCGGGTCTGGAACCTCTCGCTCCTGTGCGCCACGTTCTGCCTCACGATCCTCGGCACGTTCCTCACCCGGTCCGGCGTGCTCGACAGCGTGCACGCCTTCTCAGGCGGCAGCGTCGGCGGCTGGACCCTCGGCTTCTTCGGCTTCATCGTGGTCGTCGTCATCGGGCTCATCGGGTGGCGGGGCGACCGGCTGCGGTCACCGGGCACCATCGACAGCCCGGTCAGCCGCGAGGGCGCCTTCCTGGTCAACAACCTGCTGTTCGCCGCCTTCGCCTTCGTGATCCTGCTCGGCACCGTGTTCCCCCTCGTCACCGAGGCGCTGCAGGACGATCGCATCACCGTCGGGCGCCCCTACTTCGACCGCATGGCGGCACCGATCGCCATCTGCCTGCTGTTCCTCATGGCCGTGGCGCCGGTCCTGCCGTGGCGCAAGGCGTCGGCCGAGACGCTGCGCGACCGGATGCAGTGGCCGCTCACCTTCGCCGTCGCCGTCACGGTCGCCCTCGTGGCCTCCGGCCTTCGGGGGTGGCTGGCCCTCCTCGCCTTCTTCCTCGGCGGGCTGGCCGGCGGCTCGGCCGTGCGCCAGCTCCTGCTGGCCACCCGCCGCAACGGGTGGCGGGGGCTGGTCGGCCGCACCAACGGCGGGATGATCGTGCACCTCGGAGTGGTGCTGATCGCCGTCGCCTTCGCCGGGAGCGCGGCCTATGCGTCGCGCGCCGAGCTGACCCTGAAGGTCGGGGAGAGCGCTGAGGTCGGTGGGCACCGGGTCACCTACCTCGGCACCGAGAACCGCCGCTTCGCCGACACGAACCCGAAGGTCGGCGTCACCACCGCCCGGGTCCAGGTGGACGGCGGGCAGGTGTACGAGCCGGCCATCACCCAGTACCGCTTCCAGGCCCAGGGCATCGGCACGCCGTCGGTGCGCACCGGGCTGGTCGAGGACGTCTACACCACCCTGGTCGAGGCCCCGTCCGAGGCCGACGGGCCGGCCACCATCGGCGTGCTCGTCCACCCGCTCACCATCTGGCTCTGGATCGGCGCCGGCCTGATGGGTGTCGGGACCCTCCTCGCCGCCGTGCGCGCCGGCCGCAAGCCTCCTCCGGCCGTGGCCCGCCGGCCGCCCTCGACCCCGTCCCACCGCCCGGCGCGACCTCGGGCCGGGGGCCCGAAGCGGGAGATCGACCGGGTCCCGGTGGGCGCCCGGAACCGGTCCGCCGGGCCGCGTCGGGCGGGCAAGGCGACGCCGTGAGCTCCGTCCCCGAGACGGCGCCGCCGGAGGACGAGGTAGCCGAGTCGGCCGAGGCATCGGAGGGCGCAGGCTCGGGCGGCGGTGGCACCACCACCGATCGCGGGGTGCGGGACGAGCAGGACGACGTGCTGCCGCGACGGGGCCGGCGCAGCGTGCTCGTCACCGTGGTCGTCGCCGCTGCGGTCCTCGGAGCGTTCGTCGTGCTGCTCGTCGGGGCCAAGCAGCCCGACTCCCGCAGCAACGTCGTGGGCAAGCCGGCGCCATCGCTCGAGCGTGAGTTCACCACCATCCAGACCACCGACCGAGTGCGGCTGGCCGACTTCGGTGGCCGCTACGTCGTCCTCAACTTCTTCGCCTCGTGGTGCGTGCCCTGTGAGCAGGAGCACCCCGAGCTGGTCCGCTTTCAGCAGCGGCACGCCGCGCTCGGCGACGCCACGGTCGTGCAGGTCCTCTACAACGACAAGCCGGGCCCGGCCCGCAAGTTCTTCCGCGACCGGGGCGACGGCGGCTGGCCGGTGCTCATCGACGACGAGGGGCAGTTCGCCCTCGACTACGGGGTCACCGGGCCGCCGGAGACCTTCCTCATCGACCCGCAGGGCAAC
>JBKJUI010000476.1:0-3568 GCA_046590775.1 Acidimicrobiales bacterium | reverse complement strand
CACGTTCATGGTCGGCGGAACACCCGATGGCCGGCGCTTCGCGGACACGATCGGCGCGGTGATCGAGCAGGCCAGGGCCGGGGGCCGGCGCGTCCAGGTCTACGGGATATCGCCGGCATCCCACAGGAGCGCCACCATCTCGCCGTAGACCTGGACGCGCCGGCCCCCGGCCCCGGCCTGCTCGATCACCGCGCCGATCGTGTCCGCGAAGCGCCGGCCATCGGGTGTTCCGCCGACCATGAACGTGGAGAGGATCTCGGCCGCGTCGAAGGTCAGGTACCGGCCCGAGCTGACCGCCACTCCCAGGTCGACGCCTGACGATCGGAGGGCGTCGTCGAAGGCGGCTCGGTGGGCGGCCGTCGCGACGACGATCGCCGCATCGCCGTCGTGCAGGGCCGGCCCGACGAAACCGCTGACCGTCTCGACCAGGAACTCCTCGGTCTCGTAGAACTCAACGAGGTGCGCATGACCGTCCTCGCCTGCCGTCGACGCCTGCGGCGCTACGGGTGGTGCTGAGGGTCGAGGTCGTACTTGTTCGAGGACCTGTGCCGCTTCAACGAGGTGGTGGGTGGCTTCGTGGAGAGCGAGGCGGATCAGCTCGAGGGCGGGCAGCTCGCCGTGGCGTCGTATCCCGATGAGCCAGTCGTCCGAGGCGATCAGCTCTGCGGCGGAGGCCAGCTGTTCGATGCTGGCGCCGAGCGAGGCCAGCACCGCGGCGGGAAGAGGCCGGCTTCTCGAGCCTCCCGGGGCTTCCGGGGCTTTTTGGGTCACGTCTCCGGCTGGGGCGTCGGCGAAGAGGCGGACGACGCCCTCGGCGGTCACCTCGGCAACCTGGGCGACGTGGACCAGGTACTGCGAGGCCGACCAGGCTCCCGGCCAGGGGTGATCTCGCATGGCGTCGCGCCCTGAGCGCGCCTGGTTGAACACCTCGGCGTGCCGGTCGGGAACTGACCGCAGCCACTGAGCCAGCAGCCAGGGGTCGAGCAGCTCAGGGTCGCAGTCGCAACTCCCGCAGCGGCCGCCGAGCTCGTCGGGGCCGGAAAGGGCCGGACTCTGTCGTCGCTCAGCCCCGCCCGGTACCGCAGGACGTGCATTCATGCCGCTCGCCCCCCGGTCGTGTCGCCGCTGCCATCTGCCCTGCGTCCGTCCAGACGGTAGCCGAGCGGCCGGTACCGGGGGGAGCGGGCCGCTGGCAGCCGCGGGAAGCGTCGTGCGAGCGGGGGCGGTCTGGGGGTGGCCGTGTCGGTGGTCGGCGCTCTCATGCGACGGCCGCTGCTCGGGTGCTGGCCAGCCGGTCGGCTACGTCCCGGTACTGGGCGGCAAACGGCGGTCCAGGCGAGACTGGGAGCCAGGGCGGCGGCGACGTCGTCGTCGTCGTCGAACCATGGGTCGTCTTCCCATGATTCCGGTGGTGGTGAAGAGGGTGGGGACCTCGGCGGCGGATCCGAGGTCCCCGGTGGCGGCGGCTTCCCTTCGGGTGCCAGGCCGCCACTGCCGCCGGTTGGGGAACCGGCAGCGAGCTGGAAGCGTCCCGTGCCGGCGCAGGCCCGGCAGGTGCGATAGTCGCCGGTAGCCACGACGACGAAGGTGGCGCCGAGACACCGGGGGCAGAGCGCCGAATCGACGGTCACGCCGCCACCCGACCGGAGAGCGCCGCCGTCAGTTGGCGGACGAGGTGCTCGGTGACGTTTCCGTTCGGCCAGGCGGGCCACGGGGGGTTCCAAACCACCCCCGGGACCCGCCTGACCGAACCGAACATGGGCCCCGGACGACGCAGGCCTCCACGGCGCCGACGACGTGTTGCCGTCACGGCCGATCATTGTCATCTCCTCGTTCGTCGGGACCGGTTGGCAGGTCGACACCCGGAGGATGGAGGCGCATCAACCTCCCGCTGGCGCGCAACCTGCTCAGCCCCGGTGAACAGCTGGCGTACCGGCCGGGAAGTGAGCCCAGCAACGCCGCCAGATGCCACGGGTCGAGCAGCTCAGGGTCATAGCCGCAGCCCACGCACCGGCCGCCCGGCCCAGAACCGGCCACCAACTCGGCCCGGTCCGGTCCGGGCCACGTTCGGCTTCGACCCCGGTCGTCGGTGAGACTGTCCTTGCACTCATTCCCAGTCCACCTCCTGTGGTGAGGCCACCGCGCTTGTTGCCCACCCCCGAGGTGATCCGTCATCGATGCTGTGCTCCAGGAACCAGCGCCCCTGGTAGGGGCCGCTCGCGGGTCCGATCACCGACAGCGGCACCCCCCGCCGGCGGGCGGCGGCCACGACAGCGGCCAACACCGCCGCCAAGGTGTCGTCGTCCTCCACCTCGGCGTGTCGAAGATCAACCTCCACCCCCAGGGCGTGCCGCCCCTCGACCAGCCCCAACGCGACGTCCCCCAGGTGGCGGGCATCGCTTGTGCCCAACGGGCCCCAGGCGGCAACGGTGGCACTCCAGGCTCGGTCCACGACCACCGAGCACAGTCGACCCGTCGTCGTCGGCTCGACACCGGCCGCGCCCAAGAGGCCGGCTGTCGTCGGGGCCGCGGCCTGCCCGCCGACAGGCTGCGGCATGACCCGCTGCTCGCCCCCGACCCGTGCACCGTTGGTCATGGCAGCACCGGATCGGCTTGGTACCGTTGGTCGGGACCGGTTGGCAGGTCGTGACCCGAAGGATGGAGCCGCATCTCCCGCTGGCGAACAACCTGCTCTTCGGGGGTGAGAGACAGCCGGCAGCGGCCGGGGTGGCCGCACACGGTCCCGCTGGGATTCAACGCCGGCGGCTGGCGGACGCCACCCGCCGGCGGTCTCACCGTGACTCCCCGCCAGTCAGCCAACGCAGCGACGGCGGCCGCCACCTCGGCGTCGCCGCCGACAAGGGTGTGGCGGAGATCGACAGCCAGGTCCACCACGTCGTCGGCGTCGGCGAGGTCGGCCACGATCTCCAGCAGCCAAGCGGCACGCTGCGCGTCCACTGGCCCCCTCACTGTCACCACCACGGCGTCGAACGTGCGGGCCACAACCAGCTCGAACGGTCGGCGAAGGATCATCGGCGGCGCGTGGGAGGTGCCCGTCGCGTCGAGTTCCGCGCCAGGGTTCGGGCGGGCAGTGGGTGTCTGGTCGTCGATCCACAACCCGAGCAGGACGCCCAGACGAGCACGCCGTGTCGACCGTGCACCCGTCCTTGTGGATGTCGTCGGCTTGAGGGTTCTGCGCTCGGCAGGCCGGTGAGGAGCGACGGGCGGCCCAAGGGGCACTGCCACCACCGCGGCGGGGAGTCGATGCAGGAGCCGGGTCCACCAGGGCCGCTTCGGTTGGTTTACCAACGTCCTGCTCCGTTGCCGGAGCGGCCGGGCCACACGCGCCGGTGGGCGTCGCGGACCTCCCTGACGTGCAGGTCGATCTCGCGGGTGGCGATGCCGGCCAGGTCAGCAAGGTTGCCCCGATCGGTGTCGGTCCAGTCCCTGGGCGAGGGATCGAGAACCCCGACCGCACCTACCGGCTGCCCACCAGGAGCGAACAGTGGCGCCCCGGCGTAGGCGGCCACGCCCAGCTCGACCACGGCGGCGTGGTCGCAGAACTCGC
>JBKJUI010000332.1:0-5132 GCA_046590775.1 Acidimicrobiales bacterium | reverse complement strand
TCGCCCAGCAGGGCGTGGGTCATCTCGTGCTCGCCGTACACCGGGACCACGACCAGGACCCGGCCGACCGGGCGGCGGCGGCGGCGGGGGCGGCGCCGGTCGGGGAGAGAGGGACGTTCCACCTCAGGTGGGGGGTTCGGCCCAGGCGGGCCATCGCGGGGCTCCCGTCGGGCCGGTGCCGTCGACGGGGACCTGAGCCAGCGCTGCGCCGGGGCCAGCGATGCCGTAGCCGAGCCGCACCTCCCGGGCGTCGAGCTTGTTGAGGACGACGCCCAGCACCCGCACGCCGTTCCGTTCCAGGGCGGCGCCTGCGGCCTTCGCGTCCGGCGCCGGCGTGCGGCCGGCCTCGACCACGAGGAGGGCGCCCGCGGCCAACCGGGAGACGACCAGGGTGTCGGCCACGGACAGGACGGGGGCGGCGTCGACGAGCACGATGTCGGCCTGGGCCGCCAGCGTGGCCAGCAGCTCGCCCGTCGCCGGGCTGGCGAGGAGCTCGGTCGGGTTGCCGACCGGCGGCCCGCTGGCCAGGAACCAGAAGCCGTGGCTGCCGGTGCGCCCGGCCTCGGGCGGCTCGACCAGCTGCATCGCCTCGACCAGCGGGCGGCGCCCGGTCACCACATCGACCACGCCCACCTGGTTGTCGACGTCGAAGCGATGGTGCAGCCCCGGAGCCCGGAGGTCGAGGTCGACGACCACGACCTTGCGGCCGGCGACGGCGAGGCTGCGGGCCAGGCCGGCGCACGTTGCCGTCTTCCCTTCGCCACGGGTGGCGCTGGTGACGACCACGACGGGGTGGTCGAGGTCGGCCACGGCGACGAGCAGGTTGCTGCGCAGCACCCGCAGGGCCTCGGTGCGCACCTCGATCGCCTTGGCCCCTCGCACCGCTCGCCTAGCCACTGGCCGCCGGCTCGGCCAGCATCGGCATGGCGCCGAGCACGGGCAGCCCGAGTCGCTCCTCGGCCTCCGGAACGGTGCGGACGCTGAGGTCGAGGTACTCGAGCAGCAGCACCGCGGCAACCGCAGCCAGGAGGCCGAAGATGCCCGCGGTGGCGATGCGGGTCCTCGTGCTCAGTGGCTGGGGGGCCACCGGGAGCCCGGCCGGCTGATAGAGGTACACGGGCACGGCCGGCGGCGAGCCGACCGACGGGGGTGCGTCGGGCGTGAACGAGGTGACCCGGTCGACGAAGGCGGTGGCCATGGCCGTGGCCAGCGCCTGGGCGACCGCAGGCACGGGGTCGACCACCGTGACCCGCAGCACCTGGGTGGCCGCCACGGCCGAGGCGGTCGTGGCGCCCACGACGCCACCGGGAGCCCGGGGCACCCCGGTCCGGCGGACTGCCTCCTGGGCGATGACCTCACTGTCGAGGAGGACGGCATAGGTGGCGGTGAGGTTGGCCAGCCCGTTGGCCAGGTCGCCGCTGAAGTCGGTGCGGTTGGGGTCGGTGGAGAGCTGGCGGGGGCCGACCACGATCGTGCTGGAGGCGGCGTAGACCTTCGTCCGGGGCGCCGTGGCGTAGGCCAGGCCGAGGGCTGTGGCCACGGTGACCACCACCAGCGGCCACCGACGCCGCAGGACCCTGAGGTAGGTGAGGATCTCCATCGTCGGGCGGAACCCTACGTCCCGACAACCCACCCGCCGTGGTGCAGGATGGGCCGAAGCGGCTATGTTCTCCGCCTTCGGAGGTTCCCCCCGGTTCGTGCGGGGCGGCTACAGAACTGCAGTAAGGATGAACGAGCGAGCATGAAGCGGGCGATCGATGTCGTGGTTGGCACCCTCCTCGCCCTGGCGACCCTCCCGGTCGTCCTCCTCCTCGCTCTGGTGACCACCGTCAACCTGCGGGCGTGGCCCTTCTTCGTCCAGACCAGGATCGGGGCGGGCGGGGTCCCCTTCCGCCTGGTGAAGCTGCGCACGCTGCCGACGTCCACCGACCACTACGCCGACAAGCGGGCCATCGAGTCGATCCCTCTCACATGGGTGTCCAGCACCCTCCGCCGCACCCACCTCGACGAGCTGCCCCAGCTGTGGCTCGTGCCCTTCGGGCGGATGAGCCTGGTCGGCCCCCGGCCCGAGATGGCCTTCCTCCACGACCAGATGCCGCCGCCCTTCGCCCGGCGCCGCACCCAGGTTCGCCCGGGCTGCACCGGCCTCTGGCAGATCGGCCAGGGCTGCGCCGGGCTCATCGTCGAGGCTCCCGAGTACGACCTCCACTACGTCGACAACCAGTCGGTCCTCCTCGACCTGTGGATCGTTTGGCGGAGCATCGCCATGGTCACGGGCTCCGGGTTGGTCAGCCTGGCCGACGTCCCCGGCTGGCTCGGCCGCACCGGCAGCGGCACTGTCACCGCCTTCACCCTGGCTCACACCGCCGAGATCGACGTCGTCGACCCGGCGGCGTAGCGCCGAGACGAGACGTGGGCGCGGGTCCCACCCGACACGACTGGACCGTCGCAGAGGTTTGCGACCTCGTCGGGAGTCCGTTCCACGAGCTGCTGGCTGGGGCGCATGCCATCCACCGCACCAGATTCGACACCGCCGAGATCGAGGGCGCCATCCTGCTGTCGATCAAGACGGGCGGGTGCCCTGAGGACTGCGCATACTGCCCGCAGTCCTCCCGCTACCAGACGGGTGTGGCCGCCCAAGGGCTGCTCGCCGCCGAGGTGATCGTCGCCGCAGCTGAGAACGCGAAGGCGGCCGGAGCCACCAGGTTCTGCATGGGAGCCGCTTGGCGGGCGCCGACGGACAGGCAGGTCGAGGCGGTGGCCGGCGCCGTCCGGGAGGTCAGCGCGCTCGGGCTGGAGACCTGCACCACCCTTGGGATGCTGACGGCGGCGCAGGCGGCGGTGCTGGCGTCGGCCGGCCTCGACTACTACAACCACAACCTCGACACCTCCCCCGAGTTCTACGCCGAGATCATCACCACCCGGACGTACCAGGACCGGCTCGAGACCCTGGCGATCGTCCGCCAGGCCGGCGTGAAGGTGTGCTGCGGCGGCATCGTCGGGATGGGCGAGACCCGCGCCGACCGGGCCGGCCTGCTCCAGCAGCTGGCGATCATGCAACCCCATCCCGAGAGCGTCCCGATCAACCTGCTGGTAAAGGTTCCGGGCACGCCGCTCGCCGGCGTCGAGGAGCTCGACGGGCTCGAGCTGGTGCGGACGGTGGCGGCGGCCCGGCTCCTGATGCCGGAGTCGGTGGTCCGCCTCTCGGCCGGGCGGGCGTCGATGAGCGACGAGCTGCAAGCCCTTTGCCTGCACGCAGGGGCCAACAGCATCTTCCTCGGTGACACCCTGCTCACCACCCCGAACCCGGGCGAGACCCATGACCACCAGCTGCTCGACCGGCTTGGCGCCCACCTGGCCACCGAGCCGCTCCTTCCCTGACGACCACAGCCTCGTGTGATGCGGCCGGGCCCGGGCGCCGGACAGGGGCGGGCGGCTGACCCCACGATGACGGCTGCCTGCGGAAGGTGAGCCCTCTCCGGTGCACAGATGATGCCTGGTGACGAGGCTCGGTGGGTCCGAGAGCCGCCCTTCAGCCAGCCGCTCTGGCGGTGGCCAGGGCCCGGCGGGCGGCTGATCGACCGGAGCCGATGCAGGCTGGGATGCCCACGCCTCGGTAGGTGGCGCCGGCCACCTCCAGGCCGGCTGGCAGGCCCGCTTCGATGGCGGCGACGAGGTCGGCGTGGCCTGGCCGGTACTGGGGGAAGCCGTCGACCCAGCGGGTGACGTGGCGGGCCACCGGCTCGCCGGTGAGCTGGAGGGCGTCCACCAGCTCGGCGTGGAGGCGGGCGACGAGCACGTCGTCGGCCAGCGCCACGGCCCGCCCGTCGCCGGCCCGGCCGGCCGACACCCGCAGGACGACGGTCCCCGGGGCAGCCACCTCGGGCCACTTCGAGGACGCCCAGGAGCACGCGGTCATGAGCCGCCTCTCCTGCCGGGGGACCAGGAAGCCGCTGCCGTCGAGGGCCCGGCCGACGTCCTCCTGCCGGTAGGCGAGGCAGACCATGGCCACGCTGGCGTGGTCGATCTCGCTGAGGCGGGCGGCCGAGGTGGCGGCATGGGGTTCGAGGAGGGTGGCCGCGGGCCCGGCCGGCACGGCCAGCACGACGGCGTCGGCGGCGAAGCGGGCCCCCCGGCCGGTGACCACGCTCCAGGCGGGGCCCCGGCGCTCCAGTCGCTCGACGTCGAAGCCCAGCACGAGCTTGACGTCGCGCTCGCCGAGGCGGCGGGCCATCTGCTCGGCGAAGCGGCCGAGGCCGCCCTGCACCGAGGAGAACACCGGCTCGTCCTGCACGCGGCGCTGCCGGCGTCGGGCCCTCCAAGCGCCGACCAGCAGGCTGCGCTGGCCCTGGACGGCCGCCGCCAGCTGCGGGACGCCGGCCTGGAGGGAGAGGTGGTCGATGTCGCCGGCGTTGATCCCGCCCAGGAGGGGGTCGACCAGGCGCTCGTGCACCTGGGGGCCCAGCCGCCGGCGCACGAGGGCTCCGACGGCCACGTCGGTGTCGGCCGACGGTGCCTCTCCGGGGAGCACGAGGTCGAGGGCGGCGCGGGCGACGCCGAGCGGGGACAGGACGCCGCTGCGGGCCAGGGCCAGCAGGTCGGTCGGCACCCCGAGCAGCAGGCCGTCGGGGAGGCGCTGCAGCCGGCCCTGGCTCCACACCAGCGCCGACGACACTGCCGGCACGACGAGGGACCCGGCCAGGCCCATGTCGTGCACGAGCTGGGTCGCCTCGGGGCGGCGGACGAGGAAGGCGTCGGCTCCGGTGTCGATGCGGCGACCGAGGAGGGTGGTAGCAGCCAGCTTGCCGCCGGCGCGGCGGTCGGCGTCGAGTAGCACCACGTCGGCGCCGGCATCGGCCGCCTCCCAGGCTGCGGCCAGGCCGGTGATCCCGGCCCCGACCACGACCAGGGTCGGGCGGGAGGGGCCGCTCGCGGGGCGCGGCACCTCAGCTGGCGCGAACCATGTCGACGACCCGGGCGAGGGCGTCGGGGTCGACCTCGGGCAGCACGCCGTGCCCGAGGTTGAAGACGTGGGCGGGCGCCACCCGACCGGCCTCGAGCACGGCCTTCACCTCGGCCTCGAGCACGTCGGGGCCGGCCAGCAGGGCGGCGGGGTCGAGGTTGCCCTGCAG
>JBKJUI010000449.1:0-10214 GCA_046590775.1 Acidimicrobiales bacterium | reverse complement strand
CGCTTCGGGACGCGGCCGCCGCCGAGCCGGGGACCGACGGCGTCGACCTCGTGTCGGGCGTCACCACCGCCCAGCCCTACACGAGGTCGACGCCGTCGGTCCCCGGCTCGGCGGCGGCCGCGTCCCGAAGCGTGGCCTCGTCGGCGGTGCCGAAGGCGCACGGCATGGCCCCGGCGTCGCGGATGTGGCGGGTGAGGCGCCGGGTGTCGACGCCGGTGATCCCGGGTGTGCCGGTCCGCTCGAGGAACGGGCCCAGGTCCTCGTTGGCCCGCCAGCTCGACCGGCGCCTGGCCAGATCACGCACCACCACGCCCCGGCAGCCCGGCTTGGCGCTCTCCATGTCGGTGGCGTTCACCCCGTAGTTGCCGATGTGCGGCGTCGTGAAGGCCACCACCTGGCCGGCGTAGGAGGGATCGGTGATGATCTCCTGGTAGCCGGACATCGCCGTGTTGAACACGACCTCCCCGGAGGCCACGCCGCCCGGAGGCTGGTAGCCGATGGCCTCGCCCTCGAACACCGTCCCGTCGGCCAGCACCAGGATCGCGTCGCTCACCGTGTCTCCCGCCGCTGCATCGCGGCTCGCTTGACCCCTGCCTTCCCTCGTCGCTCCCCCGGCTCGCCTGAAGGCTCGCCTCCTCCGCTCCTCAGTCCAGGCAGGGGCCGCTCACCCCTCGCGGGCTCGCTCGCTTCGCTCACCGTTGGGCCTCATGGTCGAGGACCACGGCTTCGCCTCGGCAGATGGTGTGGCGGACCTGGCCCTGCAGCCTCATGCCGGCGTAGGGCGTGTTGCGACTGCGGCTGGCCAGGCGCGCCGGCTCGACCACCCAGGACTGCTGCGGGTCGACCACGCAGAGGTCGGCGGGCGCGCCCGCCGCCACCCGGCCGCTGGCCGCGGGCAGGTCGAGGACCGCCGCCGGCTGCCAGGAGAGCAGGGCGAAGAGGCGTTGCGGGTCGCCGAAGAGATCGAGCTGACCGAGCGTGAGCGCCAGCGCCGTCTCGAGGCCGAGCATGCCGGGCGGCGCCTGGTCGAAGGGCTGCTCCTTGGCCTCTTGGTCGTGGGGGGCGTGGTCGGTGGCCACCGCGTCGATGGCGCCGTCGAGCAGCCCGTCCCGGACCGCCTGCCGGTCGGCGGCGGGGCGCAGCGGCGGGTTCACGCGGAACACCGGGTCGAAGCCGGCGCACGCCTCATCGGTGAGCGTCAGGTGGTGCGGCGTGGCCTCGCAGGTGACCCGCAGGCCGCTGGCCTTCGCCTCACGCACCATGGCCACGCTGCGGGCGGTGGACAGGTGCTGGAAGTGAACCCGGGCGCCCGTGAGCCGGGCCAGGGAGATGTCGCGCATGACCATGTGCTCCTCGGCCTCGGCCGGCTGGCCGGGAACGCCCATCCTGCTTGACCACTCGCCTTCATGCATGATCCCACCGGCGGCCAGGACATCGTCCTCGCAGTGCTGGGCCAGCACCACGTCGAGCGGCAGCGAGTACTCGAGGGCGCGGCGCATGAGCCGGCCGTCCTGCACACCGGTGCCGTCGTCGGTGAAGAGCCGCACCCCGAGGGCGGCCAGCTCGCCCAGCGGGGCCAGCTGCTCCCCCGCCCGACCGACCGTGATGGCGCCGCTCACCTCGACGTGGCACAGCGCCGTGGCACCGAGGGCCATCACCTCGCGGACCACCCCGGCCGAGTCGATGGCGGGCGTGGTGTTCGGCATGGCCACCACCGTGGTGTAGCCGCCCAGCGCCGCGGCCCGGCTGCCGGTCTCGATCGTCTCCGCCTCCTCCCTTCCGGGCTGGCGCAGGTGGGTGTGGAGGTCGACCAGACCCGGACCGACCCAGCAGCCGGCGCAGTCGAGGACCTGCCACGTGGCCGTCGACCACCAGGACGTCGGCGCGGCGCAGCCCGTCCCGGTCGACGACCGTGCCGCCGCGCAGCAGGACCTCAGACATCGGCGGGCACCGCGTCCCTGCCTGGCGAGCCGGCGGGATCGTCGCTTGACCCCGTCAGCAGGTGGAACAGGACGGCCATGCGCACGGCGACGCCGTTGGCCACCTGGCGGGTGATGACGGCGTTGGGCAGGTCGGCCACCTCGGGGGCGATCTCCACACCGCGGTTCATCGGGCCGGGGTGCATGACGATGGCGCCGTCGGGGAGGCGCTGCGCCCGCCGGCGGTCGAGGCCGTACCGGGACGAGTACTCGCGCAGGGTGGGCACCAACGACTCGCTCATCCGCTCCTGCTGCATCCGCAGCAGGTAGCAGACGTCGAGCTCGCCCAGCACCTCGTCGAGGTCGAAGGCCACCTCGCACGGCCAGCCGGCGAGCGACGGCGGCAGCAGCGTGGGCGGGGCCACGAGCGTGACCGAGGCTCCGAGCATGGCGAAGCAGAACACGTCGCTGCGGGCCACCCGGCTGTGCTTGACGTCGCCGACGACGGCGATGCGCAGGCCCTCGAGCGATCCGGCCTTGTGCTCGTTGCAGATCGTGTAGGCGTCGAGCAGCGCCTGGGTGGGGTGCTCGTGCCAGCCGTCGCCGGCGTTGACCACGCTGACCCCGCTCCCCTCGAGCCAGCGGGCCAGCTGCCACGGAACGCCCGAGGATGCGTGGCGCACCACGAGGGCGTCGATGCCCATGGCCTCGATGGTGAGGACGGTGTCGCGCAGGCTCTCGCCCTTCTTCACAGCCGACGTCGAGACCCCGAAGGCCATCGTGTCGGCCGAGAGGCGCTTGGCCGCTGTCTCGAACGAGAGCCGGGTGCGGGTGGACTCCTCGTAGAACAGGCTGACCACCGTGCGGCCGCGGAGCGCCGGCACCTTGGGGATGTCTCTGCGGCCGACCTCGACCATCGAGTCGGTGAGCTTGAGGATGGCGTCGACGCCGCTGCGACCGAGGTCGTCGAGCGAGCGGAGGTGGCGGGTCACGCGCTTGTGCCGGGCGCGTCGGTCGGCCGGTTGGAGACGAGGACGCCGATGGTGACGCCGTCCGGGCCGACGTCGACGACCTCGTCCCTCCGGGTGGGGAGGTTCTTGCCGACCACGTCGGGCCGGATCGGCAGCTCTCGGTGGCCCCGGTCGATCATGACGGCCAGCCGCACCGCCCGTGCCCGCCCCAGGTCGGCCAGGGCGTTCAGCGCGGCCCGGACGGTGCGGCCGGTGTAGAGCACGTCGTCGACCAGCACCACCGTCTTGTCGGTGAGGTCCCACGGCACGTGGCTGGGCGCCTCGGGCACGACCGGGCGCAGCCCGATGTCGTCCCGATAGAAGGCGACGTCGAGGGTGCCGACGGGCACGTCGGTCCCCTCGATCTTCTTCAGGGCCTCAGCCAGCTGGGTGGCCAGCGGGACCCCACCGGTCTGCAGGCCGATCAGGACGACGCCGTCCAGGCCCTTCTCGGCCTCGATGACCTCGTGGGCCATCCGCCACACCGCCCGTCGGACGTCGTCGGCGTCCATGATCTGCGCCCGGGGGACGAAGGTGCCCCGCATCGGGGGCGCCAGTGATCGCTCTCGTGCTGCCACTCGTGTCGCCATCCTTCCGTGCGGGCCTCACCGGACCCGCTTCACGGTCAGACCGTGACCGTACCACCACCCGTCGGCCGTCAGCGCGCCAGCGGTGGCACCCTGGTGAAGAAGGCCGAGCCGCTCGTGTCGTTGACGATCCGGTACCCCGAGACCCCCACCCGCACGATGGCGATGCTCCGGTCGAAGCCGGGGAACGCCGTGGCCGAGCCCAGGAACGGGGCGTCGCCGAAGTTGAAGACGCCGCCGTCCGCGGCAGCCATCCAGTAGCCGCGTCCGGTCGGGGTCGAGGCGAGGCCCACGATCGGCCGGTTGAGCGGGATGCCGCCGGTGGAGCCCTGGAACTGGGCGTCGCCGAAGGAGAACACCCCACCGTCGGAGGCCACCAGCCAGTAGCCCCTGCCGGTCGCCGTGGGCGCCATGCCCACCACCGACCGGTTCAGCGCCGTGCTGCCGGTGGAGCCGAAGAACCGGGCGTCGCCGAAGGCGAAGATCCCACCGTCCTTGGCCACCATCCAGTAGCCCCGGCCGGACGGCGTCGGCGAGATCCCGACGATCGATGCGTTGAGCCGGAGCCCACCGGTCGAGCCGAGGAACGGCGCGTCGCCGAAGGCGAAGATCCCGCCGTCGCCGGCGATCAGCCAGTACCCGAGCCCGGTGACCGTCGCCCCCATGCCCACCATCGGCCGGTTGAGGGGGCGACCGGTCATGTCGCCGCGGTGCACTGCGGTGAGCAGGGGCCTGACCTGCCCGTCCGCCGACACCGTCCAGTAGCCGGTCCCGTCAGGCGTCGACGCCGCCCCGACGACCGGGATGAGGGCCGGGCTGTAGGCGGAGGCAGCTCCCGCAGGCAGGAGCACGGCCAGGACGACGGCGAGGACGAACAGGAAAGCCGGGCTTCGACGCTGGCTCGGGCGCATGGTGGTCACCTGCCGTTTCAGGGGCGGGAGCCGCTCCGTGGCCAAGTCAACCACGCTCCGAGGGCACCCGTCATCCCGGGTCCTTCTCCTCGGCCTCCCGATCCGCTGGGCCGCTCGGCCCTGGGCCGCGCACCTGCCGGGCGAGGTTGGAGAGGAGCCCGTTGACGAAGCGGCCGGCCTCCTCGGTGCTGAAGCGCTTGGCCAGCTCGACCGCCTCGCTGAGGACGACGCCGGTGGGTACGTCGGGCCGGGCCACCAGCTCGAAGGCCCCGAGGCGCAGGATGCTGCGGTCGACCCACGGCATCCGGTCGACGGTCCAGTCCTTGGCCAGCCGGGCGATGTGCTCGTCGAGCTCGGCCTGCCGCTCGCCGACACCGGTGACGAGCTCGACGGCGAAGGGGTCCGGGCTGATCGGGAGGCCGCGCAGCACCTCGGCCGGTGCCTGGCTCTTGGCCTCGGCTTCGTAGAGGAGCTCGAGGGCCCGCTCCCGTGCCTCCCGGCGGGAGCCCTGGAGCATCAGACCCGCGTGAGGTAGTCGCCGGTGCGGGTGTCGACCCGGATCTTGTCGCCGACGTTGATGAACAACGGCACCTGGAGGCTGACCCCGGTCTCCACCTTGGCCAGCTTCTTGGCGCCAGAGACCCGGTCGCCCTGCACCCCTGGCTCGGTGTCGGTGACCTCGAGGTCGACAGAGGACGGCAGCTCGACGCCGATGATCTCGTCCTTGTAGAAGGCCAGGACGGCGTTGTCGGAGTCCTTCAGGTACTTCGGCGCCTCGCCGAGAGCGGTCGGCGGCGCCGTCAGCTGGTCGTAGGACTGCACGTCCATGAACACGAAGCCGTCGCCGTCTTTGTAGAGGAGCTGCATCTCCTTCTTCTCGACGATGGCCTGGTTCAGGGGCTCGCCCCCGCGGAAGGTCCGCCCCTGGGTGTTGCCCGTGCGGAGGTTGCGCAGCTTGGTGCGCACGAAGGCGCCGCCCTTGCCCGGCTTGACGTGCTGGAACTCGACGACCTGGAACAGGCCCTCGGGGAGGTCCAACGTCATGCCGTTCTTGAGGTCGTTGCTGCTGAAGGCCACGGGAGGCGCATCGTACGCGCCCTCCGGGCACGTCCCTCGGCCGTACCATTCGTCCCGTGTCGAGCGCCACGCCCTCGGGGGGCCCCCGGCGGGTGCACCTGGCGCTCCTCGCCTCGGTCGGCGCCGGCGCCTCGCTGGCCCTGGCCGCCGAGCTGGCCTTCCTGGCCCTGCGGGGCAGCCCGGCGAGGACGTCGGCGGCGGTCCCCGTCATCGCCGTCATCGTCGGCGCCGCCGGGCTCTTCATCGCCGCCGCGCTGGCCAGGAACGAGGCGGCGGTCCGACTCCACGCCAACCGGGTCCAGCTCATCGGCGACCCCGCGCTCGACAGCCTCGAGGACGATGTCCTGCTGGACACCCTGGCTGCCCGCCTTCTCGACATGCTCGGCGCCGACCAGGTGGCCGTGCTCCTCACCTCAGGAGCGACCAAGGCGGCGACCGCCGGGAGGGAGGCGGATCCGAGCGGCGACGTGCTCGAGGTGGTGGCCTCGGCCGGGCTCCCCGACGCCGCCGCTGCCGTCGTCCGGGCGACCGACTACCCGGCCGCCGCCCCGACCGGCGTGCAGTCAGCTCCTCCACCCCTGCCGCAGGGGTGGAGGCCGACCGGCACCGCCGCCACCCAGCCGGTGACGGGCGACGGCGCCACCGAGGGGATGGTGTTCGCCGGGTGGAGCGGCAGCCGCGCCGTGGGCCCTGACGACGAGCGCCTGGTGGCCCTGACCGCCGGGCGGGTGTGGTCGGTGGTCCACCGCCGACGCCTCATCAACGCCGAGCACCGGGCCCGGCTGAGCGCTGAGGGTGCCCGCCGCCAGCTGGCGCTGCTGGCCTACGGCGGCACGGCCCTGGCCTCCGCCCTCGACCAGCACGACCGGGAGGTGGCCGCCCTGGCCGAGGTGTGCGTGCCGGCCTTCGCCGACCTGTGCGCCATCGACCTCGTCAACGACCGGGGTCGGCTCGAGCCCGCCGTGCACCGCGCCCACCCGGCTGCGGGGCTCGAGCGGCCCAGGTCCGAGGCCTGGCGCCGCCTCGTGGAGCGGGCGCTCCCGGAGGGCCGCACGTGCTTCGGCTTCGTAGGGGGCCCCGGCACCGGCGACGAGCTGGCCGACGAGTTTCTGGCCCAGCTGGGCGCATGCTCGGTCATGGTGGTTCCCGTGCAGGCGGGGGGCCTCTCGATGGGGACCCTCACCATGGCCACCGGTGCCAGCCGGCGCGGCTTCCGCTCCGGTGACCTGGCGGTGGCCGAGGACCTGGCCGGCCGTCTCGCCGTGGCCATCCAGCGGGTGCTGCTGCACCAGGAGGTGGTGGCGTCGGCCGAGGCGCAGGCTCGCGCCGCCAGGCGCCTTCGTCGGCTCACGGAGGCGGCCATCACCCTGGCCGGCACGGCCGAACCCGATCGCCTTCTCGGGGCGGCCTCGTCCGAGGCCCGTCGGGTCGTCCAGGGCGCAGCCGCCCAGGTCGTGCACCGAGCCGTCGGTCAGCCCGAGCGGAGGGTCACCGACGGCCCCGCCGTGGGCGACGTCCTCGCCGCCGTGGCCGAAGCCGCCACCGCCTCGGGCACCCGGGTGGCCCGGGACGGGTGCCTGGCCGCTCCCCTCCTCGACTCGCACCAGGTCTGCCGCGGCGCTTTGGCCGTGGCCCCCCGCCCGGGCACGGCCTTCGACGGCGACGACGAAGCCGCCCTCGTGTCCCTGGCCCACCTCGTCGTCCTGGTGCTGGGGCGGGCCGAGCTGACCGCGGCGGTCGCCGTCCGCGAAGCCCGCATGCAGGCCCTGGTCGACGCCTCGCCCCTCTCCATCCTGCGGCTCTCCCCCCTCGGCCAGGTGCTGGAGGGCAACCGTGCGGCCCGCCAGCTGTTCGGGTGGCACGGCGATGCTTCGACCGGGCCGCTGCCCGAGTCGCTGGCCGGCGACCTGCTCGAGCTGGTCATGCTCGCGGCCCAGGGTGAGGCCATCGGCGACGCCGAGGTGCAGGGAGCCGGACCCGACGGCCGGCCCCTCGACCTCAGCGTGGCCGTCGCCCCGGTGCCGGATGAGAGCGGGAGGATCGATGCGGTGATGCTGGTGGTGGCGGACCTCAGCGAGCGCCGACGGGTGCAGCGCCAGCTCCAGCAGGCCCAGCGGCTCGACGCCATGGGCCAGGTGGCCGGCGGCGTCGCCCACGCCTTCAACAACCTCCTGACGGTGATCGTCGGCTACACCGAGGCGCTCATCGCCGCCACCGACGACGACGACCCCGCCCTTCCCATGCTGGAGAGCATCGAGCGGGCCGGGGCCAGCGCCGCCGCTCTCACCAACCAGCTCCTGGGCCTGGCCGGGCGACGAGCCGCCCAGCCCGTGCCCATCGAGCCGGACCGGATGGTGGCCGCCCTGGCGCCGGTGGTGCGCCGGCTGGTCGGCGTCGACGTCGACGTGGTGCTGGACACGGCGCCCGTCGGTGCCGTGGTCGTCGACCCGCTCGAGCTCGAGCAGGTGATCCTCAACCTGGCCATCAACGCCCGCGACGCCATGCCCGACGGCGGCCGGCTGGGGCTCTCCGTCGGCCTGGTCGAGGTGAGCCCGCTCGAAGCCGAGGTGCACGGCGTGCAACCGGGCCCGTACGTGCAGCTGTCGGTCAGCGACACGGGCACCGGTATGGACGACGAGACGCTCACCCGCTGCTTCGAGCCCTTCTTCACCCGCAAGGACCGGGGCCGGGGCACGGGGCTCGGCCTGGCCGCAGTGCACGCCGTGACCACCGAGGCCGGCGGAGCCGTCACCGTCAGCAGTGAGCTGGGCCAGGGGACGACCTTCCGGGTGTGGCTGCCCTGCACCGAGGAGCGGCCGGTGGCCCCGCCGGTGGTCGTCGCCGGGGGTCGGGCATCCGGTGCGGGCCGCGTGCTGCTGGTGGAGGACGAGGAGGAGATCCGCCTACTGGCCCGCCACGCCCTGGAGGACAGCGGCTTCACCGTCGTGCCGGCGGCGAGCGCGGCGGCGGCCCTCACCGCCTACGAGGAGGCGAGCGCCCCCTTCGACGTGCTGGTCAGCGACATCGTCATGCCCGGGATGCGGGGGACCGAGCTGGCCGAGCGCCTGCGCGAGCGCCAGCCCGACCTGGCCGTGCTCTTCGTCTCCGGCTACTCCGGCGTGGGTCCCCAGGCCGGCGAGGTCATCAACGGCGTTGGGGTCCTCCGAAAGCCGTACCGGAGCCACGACCTGTGCAGCCGGGTGATGCGCCTGGCCGACGAGGCCCGGGCCGCTCAGGGCTCGAACCGGTAGCCGACGCCCCGCACCGTCGTGATCCAGCGGGGCTTGTCGGGATCGTCCTCCACCTTGCGCCGGACCCGCCGGACGTGCTCGGTGACCGTGGCCTCGTCCTGCCACTCCCGCGACGACACCCATACGTTCTCGAGCAGCTGGGCCCGGCTGAAGACCTGGCGAGGAGAGGCCGCCAGAAAGGCGAGCAGGTCGAACTCCTTGGCCGTGAGCCCGATCACCCGGCCGTCGACGGTCACCTCGCGCACCGCCGGGTTGATGCACAGCGGCCCGAAGTGCAGCGCACCGGACGTGACGGGGCGGGCCCGCCGCAGCACGTTGCCCACCCGCACGGCCAGCTCCTTGGACGAGAACGGCTTGACGACGTAGTCGTCGGCGCCCAGGGTGAGGCCGGCGATCCGGTCGGCCTCGTGGCCGCGCCCGCTCAGCATGATGACCGGCAGGTCGCCCTTGTTCCGGATGGCGGCGAGCACGTCCCGCCCGTCGGTCGCACCGAGGCTGACGTCGAGGATGACCAGGACGTGGCGGTCCTCGGCCAGCAGCCGCAAGGCGGCGTCGGCGTCGGCGGCGGTGTCCACCTCGTAGCCCTCCTGCCCGAGCACCATCGTCAGCAGCGTGCAGATCTCGGGATCGTCGTCGACCACCAGCAGGCGGCCTCCGGGCGGTGGTGACGCAGGGGCGCGGCGCGTGCCCGCAGGAGCCGACGAGCTCGGAGCCCCGCCGGGGGCTGTTTCACCGCTCACGGTGGTGAGACTACGTTTTTCTCAGCGGTCACCTACGATCAACGCCATCTACACAAGCCGGACAGGACACCACAAACTGCCGTTGGGCGGGCGTTGTGGGTGCGTAGGGGGGATCGTGGCCTCCTCTCTCTACAGTGACCACGGTGAGCGCCGCCGCCCTGTCCGACCCGGCGCCGGACGAGGGCGACGTGGTCGGTGGGCCTGCGGGAGCAGGGATGGTCATGGTGGTGGGCACCGATCAGTGGGCCATCGAGCAGGCGGGCGCCCAGCTGCGGGCCGCCGGCCGGACCGTGCTGCGCTGCCATGAGCCGGGAGAGGCGAGCTTTCCGTGCAACGCCCTCATCGCCGGGCGCCGCTGCCCCCTCGACGTCGGGGTCGACGTCGTCCTCGACGTGCGGGCCCGGCCGGTGAACCCTCCGTCGGCCAGCGAGTTCGGCGCCGTCTGCGCCCTCCACGCCGGCGTGCCGCTGGTCGTGGCCGGCGTTCCCGGCGACAGCGGCTTCGGGCCCTGGGCGGCGCAGACCGTCGAGAACGGCGTCGAGCTCACGGCGGCGTGCGACGAGGCCGTGACCAGGGGGACGAGCGCCTGATGGCCCGCAAGCTCGGTCGCCGAGGGACCGTCGAGCCTCAGACCGGCCCGATCGGCTCGGCCTACGGCAACGGCAACGGCCACGTGGCGGCTTCCTCGCACTCGACACCCCTCGGCGAGCTCCTGCTGG
>JBKJUI010000059.1:0-5692 GCA_046590775.1 Acidimicrobiales bacterium | reverse complement strand
CCGGCCTCAACCTCGGAACGGTCGAGCCCGGCGCGGCCCACCGGCTCACCTACCGTGTCGAAGCCTCGACCGACTCTCCCGTCAACGGCACTTCGCTGCACACGACTCACGCCAGCCGGGAGAGTCGGTCGAGGCTTCGACACGGTAGGTGAGCCGGTGGGCCGCGCCGGGCTCGACCGTTCCGAGGTTGAGGCCGGTCTGGCCGGGGCCGTGGGACAACGGGTTGTCGTCCACGGTCGTGATCGGTACCCCGTCGAGCCGGGCCGAGCCGGGTACGAAGGTGAGGGCTGCAACGGGCTGGGACCGGACCGTGACCTCGTGGGCAGCAAGCTCCCCGGCATTGGTGACCAACAGGTCGACCGTGACCTGTGCTCCCCTGGCCAGGGGACCCGACGAGTCGACCGCCTGGGTCATCGACACGGATGCTCCCGTGGGAACGGTGATGATGCGTTGCATGTCGATGGCGAGGGGTGCCACCGCTCGTTGGGTCATCGAGGCCGACAGGCCGTCGACGAAGAACAGGATGCCGCAGAACAGGCCTATGCCGAGGGTGACGCCGACCACGGTCGAAAGAGTCCGCCGGGGGTTGCGGCCCAAGTCGGCCAGCACGTACCTAGCCAGCACGGATCGGCTCCTTCGCTCGGGTCGGTCGTGGGAGCTTGATGATCCGGTCGAGATGCGTGGCCATCGCTGGGTCATGGGTGACCATCACCAAGGTGGCCCCCATCTCGCGCTGGACCTCCAGGATGAGCTCGATGACGGCACGGCCACTCTCGTCGTCCAGGGCGCCCGTGGGCTCGTCGGCCAGCATCACCGCGGGGCGGTGGATGACGGCCCGGGCGACCGCCACGCGCTGGCGCTGCCCACCCGAGAGCTGGTCAGGAAACCGTCGTGCCAGCTGGCCGACGCCGAGACGATCGAGCACGGCCGCGGGATCGGCGGCCCGGCCCCCGTCTGAGCGCCGGCAGATGGCCAGCTGGAGGCCAACGTTCTCCTCGACCGTGAGATGGGGGAGCAGGTTGTCGGCCTGGTACACCATCCCTACCTCCTGGCGACGGAAGCGAACCCGTTCCTGATCGTCGAGCTGCGAGAGGCTCACGCCGCCGATGGCGACGGCTCCAGATGTTGGGAGGGCGAGACCGGCGAGCAGCCCCAGCAGGGTCGACTTGCCGCATCCGCTCGGTCCCATGACGGCCACGCTCGATCCGCCAGCGATCGTGAACGAGACGGGCTCCAGGGCCCGAACGACCTCGGGTCTGGCCTGGTGCTCAACCATCACGTCGCCGGCGACGATCTCGTTGGCCGGGATCTCGCGCGCCGCGCTCATCGGGCGACCAAGGCGTGTCCGTCAAGGGCGTAGCGCCGGCCGACACGGTCGGCGAGCTCGGTGTCGTGAGTCACGTAGAGGACGGCGAAGTCAGCATCGAGCACGGAGTCCACGACGTGGGCGGCAGTCGTGCCGTCGAGTGAGGCGACCACCTCATCGGCCAGCAACAGAGCCGGTTCGTTCGCCATCGAGACGGCCAGGGCGACGCGCTGCGCCTCGCCCCCCGAGAGCTGGCGGGGTCGGTGGTCGGCGCGGTGGGCGACGCCGAACCGTTCGAGCAGGTCGAGCGCACGTGCGCGTGCCCCGGCACGGGACCGCCGGGCACCGAATCCGAGCGCGAGCTCGACGTTCTCGAGGGCCGACAGGAAGGGAATGAGGTTGTCCATCTGAAGGGCAATGCCAACCCGGCAGGCGCGGAGGTCGGCCCGCCGTCGATCATCCATGGCGCCCATGGCGTTCCCGTCGATCTCGACGGTCCCCGCGTCTGGCCGGAGGAGCCCGGCGATGAGCGCCAGCAACGTCGACTTCCCGCTGCCCGACGGTCCAACCAGGCTCACCTTCTCACCGGGACCGATCGTGAGATGGACGTTCTCCAGCACCGGGGTCGACTCAGGTGGGCTGCCGAAGGACTTGGAGATGCCGTGGAGCTCAACGATGCAAGCGACGGTCACGCTGACCGCGTCGCCGGGGGGGCTGTGCCGTAGACCTCGGCCGCCGTCTTGCGAGCGTGGGCTTCGAGGTCGAGTACCGACTGGCTCGACTCGGCCAGGCCCTCGGAGCTGAGCTCGAGGAAGTTGAGGAGCTCGAAGCGGTCCTTGTGCAGGCTGGAGCTAAGGGGCACGTTCCTGATGACACCAACGCCGGGCGCGTAGTACTTGTGCTCGTTGTCGGGCGCATTGACCTCCCCCTCCTGGACGACTCGCACGTTGTCGAAGCAACCGAACTTCACGCATTCGCGGACACCGACCCTCACCGGCTCGCCGACCGCTCCGGCTTCTTGGGGCGCGGCGCCGATGAACCAACGGGGTGTGCTGATGTCGACGATGTGGGGTGAGAGGATGCCGATCGCCTGGCCCTGAGCGGTGCCGAGCCATGCGGTCTCGGTGTTGGTGTACTTGCCGCCCTCGAACTCCTCGGTGTAGCCGCCGAGGATCCAGACGTTTCCGTCCTTGTCGAGGGCCATGTAGTCCATGCCCACCTGGGAGACCTCACCCGAGTCGGTCGACTCGCCGAGCATCGCCACGGTGCGGACGCCATCGATGTCCCGGACGACGTCAGTGATGGTGACGACGATCCCGTGGGGCACGGTGCGGGATCCGACCTCGGTGGTGCCGCCGTAGACCCACTGCGTCCCCGGCTTCAACGGGTGGAACGGATTGGTGTTCATCCTCGGGTCGACGAAGTTGGCCGAATCGGAGGCAACCTTGGTCCCCAGGTTCTGGGGTTCGGACCCGACCGGGGTGGACGTGCCGCCCGGGCTGCTGCAGCCGGCCGCGGCGAGAAGCAGGACGATCGCCGCCGCCATGAGGCGCGACGGGGCGGTCAGCCCTCGCCGATCGGGCTCGGCGTGCCTGGTCGGATCTGTGGGTCCTGGGGGTGTGAGCCGCATGGCATTGCTTGTACCGGTCGGCACCTGACTGCCACATGACTCGTCGATAGGTTGGTCGTGTCAGTCGATGGTGCTGCCGGGCCCTGCTTCAGCCCGCCACCGCCCCCGGGGCGGGGGCGGATGCCGCCGTCTGGCTGATCGGGAGGGTGACGACGAATCGGGCGCCGGGGTGATGGTCGGGATCGAGGGTCAGGGTGCCACCGTGGCGTTCCACGATGTCGCGGGCGATGCTCAGGCCAAGCCCCGTGCCGCCGGTGGACGCGGCACGGGCCTCGTCGAGGCGGGTGAACCGGTCGAAGATCCGTTCTCGGTCTTCCGGCGCGATGCCGGGGCCGTCGTCGCTCACGGCCAGGACGGCCGAGCCCTCAGCTTCGACGAGCGTCAGGGTCACGGTTTCGGCGGCATGGCGGCTCGCGTTGTCGACCAGGTTGCCCGCAACCCGGGTCAGCTGGACAGCATGGCCGATGACCTGGCGGGCGGTGACCGAGGCGAGCTCCACCCTGACCCGGCCGCCGGCCCGCAGCCGCCGGGCGAGGGCCACCACGATGTCGTCGAGGTCGACCGGTCGGCGCTCCTCCGCCCCGGGCGCCACCGCGTCGGTACGAGCCAGCTGGAGCAGATCGTCGACCAGCTGCTGCAACCCCTCCACCTCCTCGAGGACGCTGCGGCGGGTGGCGGCGGGATCAGCGCTGTCCGGGTCGGCCACGTCGACCTCGAGCTCGGACCGGATCCGGGTCAGAGGGCTGCGCAGCTCATGGGAGGCGTCGGCGACGAACCGTGCCTGGCGGCGGTTGGCCTCGTCGACGCGTGCCAGCATGGTGTTCATGGTGCGGGCCAGCCGGGCGATCTCGTCGTCGCCCGGGGGCACTGGCACCCGCCGGTCGAGGTGCGAGCCGCCGATCCCGGCCACCGCCGCCCGGATCGCCTCGACCGGGCGGAGGGTGCGCCCGACGAGCCACCAGATGAGGACGCCCAGCAGCACCGCCACAACCGGGACGGCGAGGCTCAGCGAGGTGCGTAGCGCCGACGTGGCGCTGTCGACGTCATCGAGGGGGCCGGCGACATGGACGTCGACGGTTCCCCGTGGTCCGTCCACACTGCGGGATTGGATCCGGAAGGTGGCGCCCTCGTGAGGCACGCCGGTCACGGTGCGCAGCTGCTGGCGGCCGCGCGACGGCGGCGCCACCGGATCGGCCCCCGCGATGTTGCCGCTGGCGGCGACCACCGTTCCGTCACGGACGACCTGGGCGATCGTGTCGTCCTCGCCCAGTCCGGTGATCTCGGTCGGAACCTGGTCCCGCAGGACCAGCGTCTCCAGGTCGTCCGCCAGGGCGGTGAGGGTCTCGTCCAGGTTCTGGGTGAGCAGGCGGCGATGACTGGCCACCAGGGCGATGCTGGCGGCGACGAGCACGGTGACGACGGCCAGCATGGCCAGGGCTGTGACCTTGGTCCTCACGGAGAGGCCATCCGGTAGCCGGCGCCCCGCACGGTCTCGATGGAACGGCGGCCGAACGGGTCGTCGATCTTGCGACGCAACCTCAGGATGTAGACCTCGACGACGTTCGATTCGGCGTCGAAGTCGGAGTCCCACACCCCGGCGAGGATCTCGTCCTTCGACAGCACCTGCCCGGCCCGGCGGACGAGGAACTCGAGGACCGTGAACTCCCGCGCCGTGAGGGCCACCTCGGCGGCACCGACGAAGGCCCGTCGCGCCGCGGTGTCGATGCGCAGGTCGCCGACCTCCACGGGTGTCGGGCTCCGCCCGCCGGAGCGGCGGAGCACGGCCCGCACCCGGGCGACGAGCACGGCAAACGAGAACGGCTTGGTCAGGTAGTCGTCGGCGCCGGTATCGAGGGCCTCGGCCTCGTCGAGGTCGCCGTCCTTCGCCGTGAGCATCAGGATCGGAGTCCAGATGCCAGCCTTCCGCAGCTCGGCGCAGACCTGGTAGCCGTTGCGGCCGGGCAGCATGATGTCGAGGATGATCAGGTCGTAGGCCCCTTCGGTGGCCCGCCACAGGCCGTCGATGCCGTCGGTGGCCACCTCGACGGTGAAGCCCTCAGCCGTGAGGCCCCTGCGCACCGCTGCGGCGATCTTGGTGTCGTCCTCCACCAGGAGCAGTTTCACAGGGGCCTCGTGACGTCCGTCAGCGAATCCGGTCACCGATGGCGCGGATCACGATCCCGTCACCGGCAACGGCACCGGCATCGCCCACCTCCCAGTCCAGGGCGACCTGATCCTCCCGGAGCCCGATGCGATCCCGGTCGACAGCGCCCTGGACGCGATGCCACAGCTCCAGGTCGAGGCCGGCGTGACCGACGTCGATGGCCGCCTGGCGGGCGCCTACTGCGTCCCGGGCCTCGACGGCGCGCTCCAGGCGGCGCAGGGCGCCGCTCACCCGCCGCCGGAGGTGCCGGGGCAGCGGGCGGTCCTGTAGACGGTCCCACTGGCGGTCGATGGCTTTGACCGCGCCGGCCACCTGCTTCCACCGCCCGGATGGCACGGCGTCGAACACCTCCGCCGCTCCCGTCCGCAGCCCGGCAAGGTCGTTCGGGACCGGGCCCGGGAGGCTGTCCAGGGGGACGGCGACCGCCAGGTCGTACCGCTCGTGCTTGGTCGTGACCTCGGCGCGGAACTCGCCGTAGCGAGGGGCGAACTGCTTGTCCTCCAGGGTCCCGTCCAGAAGGCACTCCTGGATGGCGCTCGCCCCCCGAACCTTGCCCCGAGGCCCGTTGACGGACGAGCCGGTCCCCTTCACG
>JBKJUI010000020.1:0-14300 GCA_046590775.1 Acidimicrobiales bacterium | reverse complement strand
AGGCGAGCTTGCTCGCCCGCCGTGGCAAGCTCGCCTGGTCGCCGCCTGACGAGGGGGACTCCGCAGGCTCCGTCCCCCTCGAGCTCCCCCTGCAACCACGCGGGTCTGCCCACTTCTGGTCCCCGGGGGTGCCAGAAGTGGGCAGACTGCCGCTTGGTCAGGCGGTGACGAGGTGCTTTTCCTCGGTGCGGAGGCTTGCTGGCGCCTTCGCTCCCGCCTCTTTCCTGGTGAGGGCTCGGGCCAGGGCGGCGAGGGACAGCAGGGCGAGCGCCGCGGCCGCCAGGTAGGCGACGGTGGCGGCCTGGCCGGCCTTGGTGCCGAGGTCGCTGAAGCCGAAGGAGGTGAGGAGGAGGCCGCGCGAGGTCTCGCCCTGGAACACCGTGCTGCGCTGGGCCCTCATGCCGGCCAGCTGCTTCTGCATCGCCGGCAGGGCCGGGTCGCTGGCCTTCTCGGCCTCGGCCACCTTGGCGGTGAGGGCCCGCTCGGGAGTGCCGAGCTCGGCGTAGGTCTGGCCACCGGCCACCGACTTCACGTGGAGGCCGATGAACTCGTTGGCGTAGCACTCGGCCTGCTTGCCGGTGGTGAGCGCCTGGCCTGCGTACGCCACCAGACACGGCGAGCGCTTCTCCTCGTCGGTGAGGGCCTCGACGCTCTTGAACGTGATCCGCTGCTGGCCGAGCTGGTCCCTCACGTAGGTCTTGGCGAAGCTGGCGTTGGCGGCCAGGACGACGCCCAGCACGGCCAGGAGGCCGGCAGCCACCAGGCCGAGGGTGCTCGAGATGACAAGTGTTCTGCGCTTCATCGGTTCTTCTCCGTGGGTCATGCGCCCGCCATTTGTGACGCTCCGCCGAGCGTGCACCCCCAAGATGACAACCCACCGACAAGCCGCAGACAGGTTCGTTTCGGCCCCTGACGAGGTGAGCACCCCTACATCGTCAGCCTGCCGTCTGCTTGTACTTCCTGGTGGAGGCCAGCGAGGCGACGGTGGTGATGGCGGCGAGCCACAGGAGGGCCTGCCACCAGGTCTGGCCGAGAGGGTCGCCGTGGGTCAGGGCGCGGATCGACGAGGCCACGAGGGTGATCGGGTTGGCCCGGGCGAAGGCCTGGAGCCAGCCGGGCATGAACTGGACAGGCACGAACACCGATGAGGCGAAGGTCAGCGGGAAGATGCCGACGAACGAGGCGGCCTGGGCGGCCTCGACGGTCTTGATGGTGAGCCCGATGAAGGCGCTGAGCCAGCTCATGGCCTGACCGAAGCCGAGGGCGAAGAGGATGGCGCCCAGGATGCGCAGCGGGTTCAGCTCGGGGCGCCACCCGATCAGCACCCCGACGGTCGCCATGATCGAGATCGTGAGGCAGAGGCGGGCCACGTCGGCCAGGACCCGGCCGCCGATCACCGCCGAGCGGCTCATGGGCAGGGCCCGGAAGCGGTCGATGATCCCCTTCTGCAGGTCGTCGGCCATGGCCACGGCCGTGCCCGTGGCGCCGAACGCCACCGTCTGGGTGATGATCCCGGGCATCAGGTAGTCGACGTAGCTGTAGCCCGGCGGGGTGCGGATGGCGCCGCCGAAGACGAAGCGGAAGAGCAGCACGAACATGATGGGCTGCACGACCACGAACACCAGGAGCTGGGGCTGGCGCGTGAGGGCCAGCAGGTGGCGCTTGGCGATCACCAGCGTGTCGCCGAGCAGGTGGGGCGCCGGTGCGGCCCCCAGGGCGGTGCGGTCGGGAGCGGTGGTGGTGGTGGTCACGGCTACGCCGCCTCCTTCTTCGATCGACGGCGCCCTCGGGGCGGGGCTTCTGCGTCGGCGTCGGCCGCCTCGCCACCCTCGGCCGTGTGACCGGTGAGACCGAGGAAGACGTCGTCGAGGCTCGGGCGGCGGGTGCCCAGGTCGGCCAGCGGGATGCCCGCCTCGTCGAGCCGGCGCCCCGCCGCCGTCAGCACGCCCTTGTCGGCCCCGACCGGGATGAGGATCGTGCCCGCTTCCACCCTGGCCTCGCTCGCCAGCGAGCCGAGGGCGGCGAGCGCCGCTTCGACCTGGCCCGCGTCGGTCAGCTGGAGGGCGAGGACCTCGCCCCCGACGGAATCCTTCAGCTCCGTGGGCGTGCCTCGGGCTATGACCCGGCCCTCGTCGATGACGGCGATGTCGTCGGCCAGTTGGTCGGCCTCCGCCAGGTACTGGGTGGTGAGGAGGATGGTGGTGCCGTCGGCGACGAGGTCGCGCACCACAGTCCACAGAGCGTTGCGGCTCTGAGGGTCGAGCCCGGTGGTGGGCTCGTCGAGGAACAGGACCACCGGTCGGCCGACCAGGCTGGCGGCCAGGTCGAGGCGACGACGCATGCCGCCCGAGTAGGTCCGGGTGGCCCGGCCGCCGGCGTGGCTCAGATCGAACTGCTCGAGCAGCTCGCCGGCCCGCTGCCGGGCCCGGGGCTTCCCGAGCTGGGCCAGGCGGCCGATCATGTCGAGGTTCTCGTACCCGGTGAGGTTCTCGTCAACGGCGGCGTACTGGCCGGTGAGGCCGATGACGCGGCGAACCTCCTGGGGTTCTCGGAGCACGTCGAAGCCCGCCACCGCGGCGGAGCCCGCGTCGGGGAGGAGGAGGGTGGCCAGGATCCGCACGGCAGTCGTCTTCCCCGCCCCGTTCGGGCCCAGGACGCCGAGCACCCGGCCCTCCTCGGCGCTGAGGTCGAGGCCGTCGAGGGCCACCGTGTCGCCGAAGTGCTTGACGAGTCCGTCGGCTCGGATGGCGAGGGGCATGGGCGCTCCAGGACTGGGAGGCGGGCAGATCCAAACCGTTGGCCGAATCAACGATCTAGGTCAACCATCATTCCCCATGGCGTGCGAAGCCGCCAGCGCGTTGTGCGGCCGAGCCCCGTGACCGGGGCGACGCAGGATCCGCACATGCGGCTACGGTCTCGTCGTGTCTCGCTGGTACATTGCCCTTTTGTTGACGGCGTTCACCGGCTGCGGCTCCAGTTCGACCAGGTCCGCACCTGCGGTGGCCGAGACAAAGGCGCCGATCACCGTCTTTGCCGCTGCATCCTTGACCGAGGTGTTCATAGCGGTCGTGGACCAGGTCCCGCGGGTGCGGCCGACCTTCAGCTTCGCCGGGTCGCAGCAGCTGGTCACCCAGCTCAGCCAGGGGGCCACCGCCGACGTGGTAGCCACCGCCGACGAGCCGTCGATGCAGCGGCTGGTGGACGTCCGGCTGGTCGAGGCACCGGTCACCTTGGCCCGCGGCACCCTGGTGATCGCCGTGGCGGCCGGCAACCCGAAGGCGGTCTACGGCCTGGCCGATCTCGGTCGGCCCGGGCTGGTCGTGGTCCTGGCCGACCCGTCGGTGCCAGCCGGTCGCTACGCCAAGCAGGTGCTGGCGGCCGCCGGCGTCAGCGTCACCCCCCGCTCGCTCGAGCTCGACGTGAAGGCGACGCTGGCCAAGGTCACCGGTGGCGACGCTGACGCGGCGATCGTCTACGGCACCGACGTCCGGAGCAGCGGCGGGAAGGCCGCTGCCGTCGCCTTTCCGGAGGCGGCCGATCCTGCGGCGACCGTCAACTACCGCATCGCCGTGGTGTCGGCCACGCGACGGCGCCAGGCCGCCGAGGCGTTCGTCGCCGCCGCCACCCGCGGCCCGGTGCACGAGGCTCTCCTGGCCGCTGGCTTCATCCCGTGAGCGGTGACGGGCCCAGGGTCACCCGCTACCGGATGGCCGAGGCGGCCAGGCTCCTCGGGGTGAGCGACGACACGCTGCGGCGGTGGGCCGACGCCGGCCGGCTGGTCACCGCCCCCGATGCCGAGGGCCGACGGGTGGTCACCGGCGCCGAGCTGGCCCGGCTGGCCGTCGAGCTCGGCGACCACGACGCCTCCGCCGGCCTGGCCGGCACCCGCAGCGCCCGGAACCGCTTCCCCGGCATCGTGACCCGGGTCGACGTCGACGGGCTGGTGGCCGTCGTCGAGGTGCAGTCCGGCCCCTCCCGCGTCGTGTCGCTCATGACCAGCGAGGCCGCCCGGGAGCTCGACCTCCAGCCCGGCGACCGGGCCGTCGGCGTCGTCAAGTCGACCCAGGTGGTCATCGAGGCACCGTGAGCAGCTCGACGGGCGGCCGGGCGGGCTGGTTCCCGCTTCGACGGGGCCGGACCGACCCGGACCGCCGGCCGCCGCCCCCGTGGCCGGTGGTGGCGGCCGGCGGGGTGGCGGCCGCCCTCCTCAGCCTGCCGTTGGTCGCCCTGGTCGTCGAGGCACCCTGGTCGTCGGCGGTCGAGCAGCTGCGGTCGCCGGCGGCGGGCGAGGCGCTGCGCCTCTCTTTGGTCACCTCGCTGCTGGCGGTGCTGGTGGCGTTCGTCCTCGGCGTGCCGCTGGCCTGGATCCAAGCCCGGGTCGACTACCCGGGGCGCAGCCTGGTCCGGGCCGTCACCACCCTCCCCCTGGTGCTGCCGCCCGTCGTCGGCGGCATCGCCCTGCTGCTGGCCTTCGGCCGGCGGGGCCTGGCCGGACCGGCGCTCGGCGCGCTCGGCGTGCAGCTGCCGTTCTCCACCGCCGGGGCGGTGGCGGCCGAGGCGTTCGTGGCGCTCCCCTTCCTGACCATCACCGTCGAGGGAGGCCTCCGCCAGGTCGACCGCCGGCTCGAGGACGCGGCCCGCACCCTCGGCGCCAGCCGGTGGGACGTCTTCCGCACGGTCACGCTGCCCCTCGTCCGGCCGTCGCTGACCGCCGGCGCCGTCCTGGCCTGGGCCCGGGCGCTCGGAGAGTTCGGCGCCACCATCACCTTCGCCGGCAACCTGCCCGGCAGCACCCAGACACTGCCCCTGTTCGTCTACGTCACCCTGAACGGCAGCGACCCCGACGGCGCCATCATCCTGAGCCTGCTGATGCTCGGCGTGTCGGTTGCCGTCCTCGCCGCCCTCCGCGACCGCTGGCTATGAGCCGCCGCTCACTCGCTCGCTTCGCTCGCTGTGCCGCGCCTCACTCGCTCGCTGCGCTCGCTCCGTTCGGGCGGTTTCCCGTTGACGGCCTTCGGCCGGCTGCTCTCGACGGCGGGCGAGCAAGCTCGCCTGGTCGCCGCCTGACGAGGGGGATTCCGCAAGCTCCATCCCCCTCGAGCTCCCCCTGCGGTGCAAGGCGCTGCGCCCGCGGGGAGCCATGACCAGGAACTGCACCCCACGATCAGGTGCGGGGCCGGCGTCCGGCGAGGCAGTGACCGGGGGGCTCGATGCCCATGTGGTCGTGCGGCGGGGGGCGCTCGACCTGGATGCCTGGGTGGGGGCGGCTCCCGGTGAGACGGTGGCCGTGGTGGGTCCGAACGGCGCCGGCAAGTCGACCCTGCTGCGGGTGCTGGCCGGCCTCACCGCCCTGGCGCCGGCGGGCCATGTGCTGCTGGACGGGGTCCGCATCGACCGTCTGCCGGTCGAGGAGCGCCCGACGGCCGTGGTGTTCCAGGACAGCCTGCTGCTGCCCCACCTCAGCGCCCTCGACAACGTGGCCTACGGCGTGAGGCGGCGCCGTGGGCTGGGTCGGGCGGAGGCCCGGGCCGTCGCTGGCCAGTGGCTCGGGCGGGTGGGCGTCGCTGATCGCGCCGATGCCCGTCCCGGCCAGCTGTCCGGGGGGGAGGCCCAGCGGGTGGCGCTGGCGCGGGCCCTGGCTACCGAGCCGTCCCTGCTGCTCCTCGATGAGCCGCTGGCCGCGGTCGACGCCGGGGCCCGCACGGTGCTGCGGGCCGAGCTGCGACGGCACCTGGCCTCGGTGGCGGGCGTCCGGGTGCTCGTGACCCACGATCCCATCGACGCTGCCGCCCTGGCCGACCACGTGGTCGTCCTCGAGGGTGGCCGGGTGGTGCAGGCCGGACCGGTGGCCGACCTGGCCCTGCGACCGGCCACCGCCTACGTGGCCGACCTGGTGGGCACCAACCGCTGGGGGGGAGAGGGCGACGGCTCGGGCGGCGCCGTGGTGGGCGCGGTCCGCCTCGACGTTCCCGCCGCCCCGCCCGGCCCGGTCGTGCTGGTCGTCGATCCTCGCAGCGTCTCCCTCAGCGTCGACCGCCCGACGGGCAGCGCCCGGAACGTGTGGCGGGGCCAGGTGGACGCGGTCGAGCCCGGCCTCGGCGTCGTCCGGGTCCGCGTCGGCGGCCCCCTTCCCGTGGTGGCCGAGGTGACGTCGAGCGCGGCGGCGGAGCTTCGCCTCGCTCCCGACACCCCGATCTGGGTGGCGGTCAAGGCCGTGGCCATCGCCGCGGTGTGAGACGGCCTAGGGCCGATGCCGGGTGGTGGTGGTCTTGGCTGGAGCGGGGGTGGTGGCCGGCGTCGTCGCCACCGTGGTGCGGGAGGTGACCGAGGGCGGCGGCACCGGGAGACGCGTCGCCGTGGTCGAGGCCGTGGCCGGGTCGTAGGCCGGGACGTCCCGCCCTGGCCGGGCTCGGGTCACGCCGAGGAGCAGCAGGATGAGGAGGACGACCGCCACCACGGCGCCGAGGGCCAGCGCCGAGCGCGACCTCGGCAGGGCGCTGCGCCGCCACCAGGGCCGGCGCCGGGCGGTTCTGCGCTTGGCGGGCTCGGCCACGGACGGACAGTAGGCGCCCCCCGCAGGTCGGCCGCCGGCCGGGCCGACGGCTGACCGCTGGGTGCCTCAGCCCTGGCCGGGGCCTCGGAGCTGGGCGGCCCGCAGGGCGTCGACGATCCCGTGGCCGTAGATGCCGTTGTGGCTGGGCGTGCCCTCGCAGACGGCGGTGTAGGTCTCGTCCCGGTCCGGGTAGTCGACCACCCCGCCGGCCGGGCAGGCCTGCTGGCGGGCCGTGCGGTAGAGCAGACGCTCGGTCTGCTGGGCGGCGAGCCCGAAGCCGTCGGCGCCCTGGCGGTGGCCGGCGGCCGACACGACGAGGGCGGCCACGCCGGCGGCGTGGGGTGCGGCCATCGACGTGCCCTGCAGGTACTCGTAGTACGAGCAGGTGCCGGTCGTGCAGTCGGCCACCACGAACGGGTCGTTCGACGAGCCGTCGGGCTCGATGACGCCGGCGGCCTCGGCCAGTGCCCTGGGCATGGGGGCCAGGATGAGGTTCTCGGGCTGGCGGTTCCGGGGCGTGCCGGCGAAGTCACGGAAGAAGCCGCCCGGGGCCGAGAGGTCGGCCCGCTCGATGCCGTAGTTCGAGTAGTCGGCCTTGATCCCCGACGGGCCGAGGGCCACCACCGAGATCACGCCGTCGCCCTCGGTGGGCAGGTCGAGGCAGCTGTTGTCCACCGTGCGGTCGTACTCGGCGCCGGGCGGGAAGTCGGGGCTCGACGGGTCGAAGGTCGGCCGGCCGAGGTCGGTGTGGCTGTTGCCCATCGCCGCCACCAGCGTGACGCCGTGGCGGCGGGCGTAGCTCAGCGCCCGCTGGGTGGCGTCGATGATGACGCGCTGCTCGGCCTGGGCCTCGGGGCTGTCAGCCGGGTTGGCCCGGCAGTTGTAGAGCCAGGGGTCGATGTAGAAGCTCATGTTGACGACGTCGATGCCGTGGTCGCCGGCGAAGGTGAGGGCGTCGATCGTCGGCTGCAGGAAGAAGTAGCCCGAGTCCTGGCCGGCGCGCAGGTTCACCAGGGACACGTCCGGGGCCACGCCGCCGATGCCGATGCCGTTGAGCGGGGAACCGATGGTGCCGGCCACGTGGGTGCCGTGGCCGTTCTCGTCGGCGTCGGACGGGTCGGAGCAGCTGGCGTCGGGCTCGTCCTCGCAGGGGCCGTCGACCAGGGGGATGTCGGTGGTGAAGTTGCGGGAAAGGGCGGCGTCGAAGTTCGGGGCGATGTCGGGGTGGGTGCCGTCGACGCCGGTGTCGATGATGCCGACCTTCACCCGACGGTCACCCCGGTTCACGGCGTAGCTGCCCAGCGGGGTGGCGTTGATCATCCTCATGTCCCACTGGAGATCGGCCAGCGGCTCGGCCGCCGGCGTGCCGGGACCCTGGGGCGGCCGCACCTTGCGGTTCTTGACCGGGGCGACGACGTCGCCCCGCTCGGCCAGGACCCGCTCGACGGCATCGCGCTTGTTGACCGGCGAGCGGGCGTCGGCGGTGCTTTGCCCGATCGTCGTGTCCCTGGCCACCCCGGCCACGGCGGACGACGCCCCTGCCGCCCGGGCGAAGTCGGCCCGGCGGGTGGTGACCGTGGCCACCCCCACGGCGGCGTTCTCGCTGAGCACGGTGCCCCCGGCGGAGGTGACGGCCCGTCGTGCCGCGGCGGCGTTGGTGCCGTCCTTGTAGAGCACGACGTAGCGCTGCTCGCCGTTGGGGGCGGCCTCGGCCTGCCCGACGGAGCCGACGGTGCCGGCCAGGAGCCCGGTGACCGCCAGGACTCGACGTGCGGTGATCTTCATTGATCCTCCGGTTGGTGCGTGCGTCGAAGCTCCGTCCGTCCGCCCGGTAGAAGTCCTTTGGAAGGTAGTCCTCTGGGCCTAGTCCGTCGAGGGCTGGTTCGGATCGTCCCTTTCGAGCGGCTCGGTGCCGGTCATGTCCCGCAGCGGGGCCCGCAGCAGCTCGACGCCCTCGCCGTCCGGGCCCTTCAGGTACAGGCTGTGGTCGGCGCCGCGATCGGGGCCGACGTAGGGGATCCCGGCCTCCTCCAGCCTGGCCTTGGCCTCGAACCACTCGGAGTCGTCCATCGACAGCGCCAGGTGCTGCAGGCCGCCGAGCGACTCGGTCAGCTCGGGGTGGTCGTGGCCCGGGAAGTCGAAGAAGGCGAGGAGGTTGCCGGCGCCGATGTCGAAGAACAGGTGGCTGGAGCCTGGGTAGTCCCGGTTCTCGAAGATCCCGATCAGGGGGAAGCCGAGGAGGCCGTCGTAGAAGTCGATGGTGCGCTCGACGTCGGAGCAGATGAGGGCCACGTGGTGCACGCCCTGCCCGGTGGTCGGAACACCCTGCCGCACCCGCCGCTCCCGGATCCAGTTCCGCCCGGCGTCGTCCATGGCCGAACGCTACTGACACCCAGCTCACACCGACGCCGCCGTGTCCCTCGGTACCGAGCTCCGGTCAGCTGCGGGAAGAGGGGGCGCGGCAGCGGTTGACCAGGGTGCCAACGTGCTCGATGGTGGAGACGAGCACATCGCCGGGCTGCAGGAAGCGGGGTGGGGTGCGGGCCATGCCGACGCCGCTCGGGGTGCCGGTGAACACCAGGTCGCCGGGGCGCAGGTCGCAGATGCCCCCGAGGTAGGCGAGCAGCTCGGCCGGGCCGAACACCATGTCGCTGGTGCGGCTGGCCTGCACCACCTCACCGTTGAGGGCGCACGAGATGGCGAGGTCGACGGGATCGACCTCGTCGGTCACCCACGGGCCGAGGGGACCGAACCCGCGGTGGCTCTTGGCCAGCGAGAACTGCGGCGGCTTCCCGGCCCGTTGCAGCTGCCGCTCGCTCACGTCCTGCCCCACGGTGCAGCCGGCACCCACCACCAGGACCAGCTCGACCTCCCAGTCGACCGAGCCAGGCACCAGGGGGATGTCGTCGCGGGGGCCGGCCAGGCAGGAGGGGAACTTGGCGAAGGTGAGGGGCTGGGCCGGCACCGTCCCTCCCGTCTCCTGGGCGTGGGCCCGGTAGTTCAGCCCGATGGCGAAGACCTGCGAGGGTCGCGGCACCGGGCAGGTGAGGCGCGCCTCTTCCAGGGGACCGGTGGGCGCCGGTGTCGTGGACCCAGCCCACGCCGCCAGCTCCTGCCACCGGCCGATGCAGGCCATCGGGTCCTCGGGGAAGCCGGCGGCGGCCAGGTCGACCACTCCGCCGGCCACCACCAGGTGGGCCCGTCCCTCGACCGCTGCCAATCGCACGGCTGGATCTTGCCCCTCTGAGGAGCCTGGAGGCCACGAGCAGCCTCCCAGCTCCCTCAGAGGGGCGGGCTGCTCGCCCGTTGGCCCGGGCCTCGCCGCCGACCGTGGCCCGGTTCAGCTCGAGCGGGCGGCCAGGAAGCAGAACAGGGCCGAGCCGCCGGCGAACGGCAGGTTCCGAAGCGCAGCCGACCGCATGGCCGGGTCACGAACCGCGCCGACGGAGATGGCCACGACGTCACCGAGGTCGACCAGACCGGCGATCTGCACCGCCCGCCTGTGCACCGCCGCATCCGACGCCGTGGCCACGAGGACCAGGCCGATGGCCAGGTCCCGCACGCCCAGCATGCGGGCGAAGGCGCGGGTCGTGGGCGAGCGGTCGGGGAAGCCAAGGGCGCCGGCGACCAGGTCGGGGGCGGTGAAGCAGCCGGCGGCCAGTCCGAGGCGCCCCAGCACCATCAGCTTGGATCGGGTCTCGAGCGGCGGCACGGGCGCATCCTTAGCATCCGCCGGCCCGTCGTACCATGGCCGCTGCGTGGTGGAGATCTGCGATGTGGCCGCCCGTGACGGGCTGCAGAGCGGGGCGGTGGTCTGGCCCACCGAGGACAAGCTCGAGCTGGTCACACGCCTGGTGGCGGCCGGGGTGCGACGCCTCGAGGTCGCCTCGTTCGTCAACCCGGCGCGGGTTCCGGCCATGGCCGACGCCGAGGCGGTCTGCGCCGGCCTGCCCCGGGTGCCCGGGGTCCGCTACGTCGGCCTGGTGCTGAACGAGCGGGGGATGGACCGGGCCGTGGCCGCTGGCGTCGACGAGGTCAACGCCGTCGTGGCCTGCACCGACACCTTCGCCGAGCGCAACCAGGGGACCAACGCCTCCGGCTCGGTCGACGTCTGGCGCCAGGTGGCCGGCCGGGCATCCCGGGAGAGGGTCCCCGCCCAGGTCGTGCTGTCGACCGCCTTCGGCTGCCCCTACGAGGGCGAGGTCCCGGTCGATCGGGTGGTGCAGGTGGCGAAGGCCTGTGCCGACCAGGGCCCGGTCAGGCTGACGCTCGCCGACACGATCGGCTCGGCCGGGCCGACCGACGTCGAGGCCAAGGTTGGCGCGGTGCTCGCCGCCCTGCCCGGCAGCGTCGAGCTCGCCATCCACCTCCACAACAGCCGGGGCACGGCCGTGGCCAACGCCTGGGTGGCGCACGGGCTCGGCGTGCGCAGCTTCGACGCCAGCCTCGCTGGCATCGGCGGCTGCCCGTTCGCCCCCGGGGCCAGCGGGAACGTGTGCACCGAGGACCTGGCCTACCTGTTCGAGCGCAGCGGGGTGGCCACCGGGCTCGACCTCGACGAGCTGATCCGGGCCAGCCGCTGGCTCACCGACCGCCTCGGCACCCCTACCCCCGGGAACTACGCCAAGGCGGGCCCGTTCCCCCGTCGTGCCGCCACCTGACTTCGGGCGGGGGCGCCGCGCGCCGCACCTTCGACGAGGGCCGGGAGGAGGGCTTCACCAAGGAGGCCCCCGAGGATGCCGGCGCCGGGCGCCGCCCCGAGGTGCCGATCCCGCACAGCCCGGTGCCGGTCCTCGACCTCCTCGAGGCCATCCCCGAGGGCACCTACCAGACGGTGGCCGAGGTCTGGGAGGCCGCTGGCGGCCAGACCGAGCATCGCGAGGGCACCTTCGGCCGCTGAGGCCCGGCCGGCCTCAGCCGGACCGGCGGGCGTCGAGCCGGGCCCGCTCCAGGGCCTCGCCGGTCTGGACCCTCCACAGGGCGGCGTACAGGCCGCCCGCAGCCACGAGCTCGTCGTGGGTGCCGAACTCGGCCACCCGGCCCGCCTCGAGGACCCAGATCCGGTCGGCGTCCCGCACGGTCGAGAGGCGGTGGGCGATGACGAGCGCCGTCCGGCCGTGGGCCACGTGGGTCAGCGACCGCTGGATGGCCGCCTCGGTCTCGTTGTCGACGGCCGAGGTGGCCTCGTCGAGCAGCAGGATGGCCGGGTCGGTGAGGATCGCCCGGGCCAGCGAGAGGCGCTGGCGCTGCCCTCCCGACAGCTTCTGGCCGCGCTCGCCGACGACGGTGGCGTAGCCGTCGGGAAAGCCGGCGATGAACGCGTGGGCCTCGGCCAGGCGGGCGGCGGCCTCGATCGCGCCCTCGGTGGCGTCGGGCCGTCCGTAGGCGATGTTGTCCCGCACCGAGCCGGAGAACAGGAAGACGTCCTGGCTGACGTAGCCGATGGCCCTGCGCAGCGATGCGGTAGTGAGCTCGCGCACGTCCCGCCCGTCCACCAGGACCCGCCCCGACCGGGGATCGGAGAAGCGGAGGACCAGGCGGACCACCGTGCTCTTGCCGGCCCCGGTGGCGCCCACCACGGCATGGGTCTCGCCGGCGGGGACGTGCAGGTCGAGGTCCTCGAGCACGTCGACGCCGTCGCCGTAGCCGAAGCGCACCGACTCGAGCCGCACGTCGCCGTGCACCGGCTCGGCCAGATCGGTGGTCCCGTCGACCATCGACGGTCGCACGCCGAGCAGGTCGAGGATGCGGGTGGTGGAGGCCATGGCCCGCTGGTAGAGGTCGAGTGTCTCGCCCAGCCTGGTCAGCGGCCACAACAGGCGCTGGGTCATGTAGACGAGGACCGAGTAGATGCCCACCTCGATGGCACCGTCGATGACCAGCCGACCGCCGAGCACCAGCGTGCAGGTGAAGCCGGCCAGGATCGCCATGCGGATGAGCGGGACGAACGCCGAGGAGTAGCGGATGGCGTCGCGGTTGGCGGTGCGGTAGCGCTCGGAGGCGGCCTCGACCCGCTGGGCCTCGCGCTCCTCGGCGGCGAACGCCTTGATCGTGGTGATGCCGCCCAGGTTCCCGGCAAGGGTGGACGACAGCTCGCCCACCCGCTCCCGAACCCGGGCGTAGAGGGGTTGCAGCCGCCGCTGGTAGCGCAGCGAGCCGACGACGATGACCGGGAGCGGGGCGAAGGCCAGGAGCGACAGCTGCCACGAGGTGACCACGAACACCAGGCCCAGCAGGACGACGTTCCAGAACGTCCGGATCAGCGTGGCGGCGCCCTCGTCGAGGAAGCGCTCGAGCTGGTTGACGTCGTCGTTCAGCACCGACAGCAGGCCGCCGGTGGTGGTGTCCTCGAACCAGGCCAGGTCGAGGTCCTGCACGTGGCGGTAGGCATCCATCCGAGCGTCGTGCTCGATGGTCTGGGCCAGGTTCCGCCACGTGACGGCGGACAGGAAGTCGAACAGCGACTCGACGACCCAGACGACGACGTTCACCAGCGCCAGCACCACCAGCTGGGAGAAGCGGCTGTCGATGCCGAGCAGCCCGCTGACCAACGAGCGGTCGCCCTTCACCACGACGTCGACGGCGGCGCCGATCAGCAGCTCCGGTGCGATGTCGGCGACCTTATTGATCGTGGTGAAGGTGCTCGCCAGGACGACCCGGCGGCGGTGCGGACCGGCGTAGCGCCAGAGCCGCCGCAGGGGCGACGCAGGCTCGTCCTGCGGCGGAGCTTCCGGCACGCTGGACGAGGGTAGTGACGGCCCGGAACGTGGGTGTCCGGGTTCCGGCTACCCTGGCCGGCAGCGTCACCGCCCGCATGGGCCTGGTGGCGCGGCGCAGAACCACAGCGGATCCCATCTGGGCTTGTGCTGGGCCGAGCGCCCCCGCCCCCGAAGGCCGCCTCGGCGCACCTTCGATCCGAACAACTGGAGAACCCCCCATGGCGACCCGTCGCCCACACGCCCCTGCCCAGGCCGCCCCGGCGCGCCCCGACGACGGGCCGCCGCCCGTGGCCGCCCCCCGGGACACCACCTTCGAGGAGCTCGGCGTCCCGGCCACGCTCGTCGCCGCCCTGGCCGCCTCGGGCATCGACGCCCCCTTCCCCATCCAGGCCGCCACCCTCCCCGACTCCCTGGCCGGGCGCGACGTCCTGGGCAAGGGCCGCACCGGCTCGGGCAAGACGCTGGCCTTCGTGCTGCCGGTCCTCACCCGCCTCGCCGCCTCGGGCACCACCGCCCGGCCCGGCCGGCCCCGGGCCCTGGTCCTGGCCCCCACCCGCGAGCTGGCCGCCCAGATCGAGGCGATCGCCGCCCCGCTGGCCCGCCGCCTCGGCCTGCGCACCTGCACGATCTTCGGCGGGGTCGGTCCCGGTCCCCAGATCAAGGCTTTGCGCGCCGGCGTCGACCTGGTCATCGCCTGCCCGGGCCGCCTGGGCGACCACATCGGCGGAGGCCACGCCAACCTCGGCTCGGTCGAGATCACCGTCCTCGACGAGGCCGACCACATGGCCGACCTCGGCTTCCTCCCGGTCGTGAAGAAGCTGCTGGACCAGACGCCGACCACCGGCCAGCGCATGCTGTTCTCGGCCACCCTCGACGCCGCCGTCGAGGTCACCGTCCTCGACGAGGCCGACCACATGGCCGACCTCGGGTTCCTGCCCGCCGTACGCCGGCTGCTCGACCAGACACCGGCCGACGGACAACGGCTGCTCTTCTCGGCAACCCTCGACAACGCGATCAACGTCCTGGTC
>JBKJUI010000501.1:0-9141 GCA_046590775.1 Acidimicrobiales bacterium | reverse complement strand
CGATCTTTGCCGGCAGAGGGCCAGGGACCCTTGATGATCGTGGCCGTTCTGCGGCGCACGGTCGGCGACAGCGATCTTCGCTGCGCACTCTGGCGATGGGGAGGCGCTGCGGCTCCGCCGGGGCTGGAGGGGCAGGCTGCGCCGATAGCCTCTGGTGGTGGCCAGGGGAAGCGACTTGTTCGTGGACATCACGCCGCTGCGGAAGCAGCCGGGGTCGGTGCTGCGGGTGCAGCGGACCGGGCGGCTGCCCGGCCTCAAGCTGTCGGCGTCGGCCGTGTCCGAGGGCGACGAGGTGGCTGTCGACGCCCATCTGGCGTGGGCGTCGGAGGACGTCGTGGTGACCGCAGTCGTCCGGGCCCCCTGGTCCGGGCAGTGCCGGAGGTGCCTCGGCGAGGCGACCGGCGAGGTCCGGGCCGAGGTCCGGGAGGTCTACGAGCCGTCTTCCGACGGCGAGGAGACCTACGCCCTCGACGGGTCCCGGGTCGACCTGGCGCCGCTCGTGCGCGATGCTGTTCTCTTGGGTCTTCCCCCGGCCCCCCTCTGTGACGAGGGTTGTCGGGGGCTCTGCCCTGTCTGCGGGGCCAACCGCAACGAGGCCCGGTGCCGCTGTGATGTCAGCCCGCCGGACCCGAGGTGGGCGGCCCTCGACGCCCTTCGCGACAGCTGATCACCCCAGGAGAGCGCCCGCCGTGGCCGTACCCAAGAAGAAGAAGTCGAAGTCCAAGACCCGCATGCGCCGGGCCAGCAACTGGACCCTCAGCGCGCCTCCCCGCAGCACCTGCCCGCGGTGCGGCTCGACCAAGGTGCCTCACGTGGTCTGCGGCGAGTGCGGCTGGTATCACGGCCGCCAAGCAATCGAGGTGTGACAGCTCCGACGGTGATGAACGCTCCCCACGCCCGGGTCGGCCGATGACGCTGCCGATCGCCGTCGACGTGATGGGCGGGGACAAGGCCCCGGCGGAGATCGTGGCCGGGTGCGTGCAGGCGGCGAAGGAGCTGTCGGTCGACATCCTGCTCGTGGGGCAGCCCGAGGCGATCGAGGGGCTCGAAACCGGCGGGCTCGAGGTGGTGCCCGCCTCCGAGGTCGTCGAGATGGCCGAGGACCCGGGCAGGGCGGTGCGCACGAAGAAGGACAGCTCGCTGGTGCGGGTCGCAGAGGCGGTGCGCGACGGGCGCGCCTCAGCCATGGTCTCGGCCGGCAACACCGGTGCCACCATGGCCTCGGCGCTGCTCCGCATCGGGCGGATCAAGGGCGTGCTGCGGCCGGCGATCGTCACGCCGATCCCGGTCCCGGGCTCGCCGACCCCCACCGCCCTGCTCGACGCCGGGGCCAACGTCGAGTGCACCGCCGAGATGCTGGTCCAGTTCGCCCACATGGGGTCGGCCTACTTCTCTGCCCGCTACGGCGTCGCCTCGCCGCGGGTGGGCCTGCTCTCCATCGGCGAGGAGCCCGGCAAGGGCGGCACGCTCCGCAAGGAGTCGTACGCCCTGCTGTCCGAAGAGGCTGGGCTGCACTTCGTGGGCAACGTCGAGGGTCGGGACGTGATGTCGGACGAGGTCGACGTCTGCGTCACCGACGGCTTCACCGGCAACGTCGTGCTCAAGACCCTCGAGGGCGGGATGCGGACCCTGTCGGCGGCCATCACCGGGATCCTGCTCGGCACCGAGGAGGCCCGGGCGGCGAGCGAGCCCCTCCTCCCGGCCTTCCTCGCCCTGGCCGACGAGCTGGACCCCGAGAGCCACGGCGGCGCCATGCTCCTCGGCACCGAGGGCCTGTGCATCATCAGCCACGGGTCGTCGTCGGCCCGCGCCGTCGTCAACGCCGTCCGCACGGCGCGCGACATGGCCGACGCCGACCTCGTCGGCGCCATCCGACAGGCCATCCGCCCCGAGCCACCCTCAGACGCTCCCGAGTAGGGGCCTGGCGCCGTCGCCACCCACCGAGCCCTGCGCGAAGCCGGGTGGCTATGCTCCGGCCGTGCCCGCCGAGACCCATGTGAGTGGAAACCCCATGAGCCGCGATGAGGTGTTCAAGCTGATTCAGGACAGCTTGGCCGAGATCCTGGAGATCGAGCCGGGAAAGATCACCGAGGGCGCTTCGTTCGCCGACGACCTGGACGCCGACAGCCTCGCCCTCATCGAGCTGGTCGAGGCCCTCGAGGAGGAGCTCAGCGAGCGGTCGGTCGGCTTCCGGATCGAAGACGAGGACCTCGAGGACCTGAAGGTGGTCCGCGACGCCGTCGACTACGTCGTCGCCAAGCTCCAGGCCGGCTGACGCTGTCCGAGGGCGACCACGACGCGCTTCTCGACGCCCTCGCTGCCCGGCTGGGGTGGGACTTCGGTGACCGCTCGCTCCTGGAGCGGGCCGTGACCCACCGCTCGTGGTGCGCCGAGAACCCGCCGGCCCTCTCCAACGAGCGGCAGGAGTTCCTGGGCGACGCCGTCCTCGGGCTCGTCGTGACCGACTTCATCTTCCGCACCTACCCCGAGCTCCCGGAGGGGCAGCTGGCCAAGGTGCGCGCCTCGGTCGTCAACTCGGCCGTGCTCGCTGAGGTGGCCGACGAGCTCGAGGTCGGCGGGGCCCTGCTGCTCGGCAAGGGCGAGGGGGCCAGCGGCGGGAGCAAGAAGCCGTCCATCCTGGCCGACGCCATGGAGGCCCTGATCGGTGCCACCTACCTCGACGGCGGCTGGGAGCCGGCGGCGTCGCTGGTGCTGCGCCTCCTCGGCGACCGGATCATCGAAGCGGCAGCCGGGCCCGGCGGCCAGGACCACAAGACCCGGCTCCAGGAGCTGGCCTCCTCCCGCTTCGGTCGGCTGCCGACCTACACGGTCGTCGACGAGGGGCCCGACCACGCCAAGCGCTTCGTGGCCAGCGTGGCGCTCGACGGGCGGCGCTGGGAGGGCGGCGAGGGCCGCTCGAAGAAGCAGGCCGAGCAGGCCGCCGCCCGGGTCGCGTGGGTCGCCCTGTCGGCCGAGATCGCCGCCACGACGGGGGGCGCCGCCACCAACGGGGCGGCCCCGGAGGCTGCCGGCCCTCCAAGCGTCGAGCCGGGGGAGCAGGGGGGGCAGGACGACGGTGCCTGAGCTGCCAGAGGTGGAGACGATCCGCCGGGACCTCGAGAAGGAGGTGGTCGGCAAGAAGCTGAAGGAGGTGACGGTCACGGGCCAGCGCACGGTCCGCCGCCGGCCGGCCGAGTTCAAGGAGAAGCTCGAGGGCCGCAAGGTCGTGGGCGTCGACCGCCGCGGCAAGTACCTCGTGCTGCGACTCGACGGGCCCGACGTGCTCGTCATCCACCTCCGGATGAGCGGCCAGCTGCTGAAGGCCACGGCCAAGGACCCGGTGGCCAAGCACACCCACGCCGTCCTGACCTTCGCCCCTCCCGGTGCGGTGCAGATCCGCTTCGTCGACCCCCGCACGTTCGGCGAGCTCTTCGTCACCGCCCCCGAGAACCTCGGTGCCGTGGTGCCCGAGCTCGCCGACCTCGGCTTCGACCCGCTCGAGACGCCCATGTCGTGGGAGAAGTTCGGCCTCCTCCTCCGGGGCCGCAAGGCCAAGCTCAAGTCGCTGCTCATGGACCAGACCTTCATCGCCGGCATCGGCAACCTGTACGCCGACGAGATCCTCTTCGCCGCTGGGCTCCGCTACGACCGGGACTCGGCCTCGATCAGCCCCCAGGAGGCCCGGCGGCTGTGGCGGGCGATGACCGAGGTCCTGACCGAGGCCATAAAGGCGCGGGGCTCGAGCCTGGCCGACGAGCAGTACGTCGACCTGTTCGGCCGCACCGGCAAGTTCCAGGAGCAGCACCAGGTGTATGCCCGGGAGCACAAGCGGTGCCTGCGCTGCCGGGCCACGATCGCCCGGGTGAAGTTCTCCCAGCGCAGCACCTACTTCTGCCCCAGCTGCCAGGTCTAGGCCCGAGCGGAACGGACGGGGCCCGAGCGGTGATCCGCTCCGACCGGCGGTTCAGCTTCGACCGCCCCCCGGCCGAGGTCTGGGAGGCGATGGGCCGGACCGCGGCGTACACGACCTGGTGGCCCTGGCTGCGTCGGTTCGACGCCGTGGGGCTGGTGGCCGGTGACGTCTGGTCCTGCCACATCCAGCCGCCCCTGCCGTACTACCTGCGCTTCACCATCACCCTCGACGAGGTGGTGACGCTCGAGTCGGCCCGGGCCACCGTGGCCGGCGACATCAGGGGCACGGCGGAGTTCACCCTCGACCCGACCGGCGACGGCGGCTCCGAGGGGCGTCTGGTCTCCGACCTGGCGCCGGCGTCGTCGGTGCTCCGCGCCTTTGCCGTCGTGGCCCGCCCGCTCGTCGTGTGGGGCCACGACTGGGTCATCGCCGAAGGGATCCGGCAGTTCCGGGACAGAGGGCTGGCCGACGACCGGCCGTAAGCCAAGGTCCCCTGGCCCGCGCCGGCCGAGGCCGTAACGTGGCCGGCGGATGCACCTGCGACAGCTGACCATGAAGGGGTTCAAGTCCTTCGCCGACCCGGTCACGCTCGACCTCGAGCCCGGGGTCTGCGTCGTCGTGGGACCGAACGGCTCGGGGAAGTCGAACATCGTCGACGCCGTGGCCTGGGTGCTGGGCAGCCAGTCGCCGAAGAGCGTGCGCAGCACGAAGATGGACGACGTCATCTTCGCCGGGACGGCCAAGCGCCAGCAGCTGGGCCGGGCCGAGGTCAGCCTCACCATCGACAACTCCGACGGGCGCCTGGCCATCGACCTCACCGAGGTGACGGTCACCCGGCGCCTGTACCGCAGCGGTGACAGCGAGTACGAGATCAACGGCGCTCCCTGCCGCCTCCTCGACCTGCAGGACCTGCTGGCCGACTCGGGGGTGGGTCGCACCCAGCACGTGATCGTCAACCAGGGCCAGCTCGACGCCGTGCTGAACGCGCGGCCCGAGGAGCGGCGCAGCATCATCGAGGAGGCCGCCGGCGTGCTCAAGCACCGGCGCCGCCGGGAGAAGGCGCTGCGCCGCCTCGAGAACAGCGACGCCGACCTGGTGCGGGCCCAGGACCTGGTGCGCGAGGTGCGGCGGCAGCTCGGCCCGCTCCGCCGCCAGGCCGACGCCGCCCGTCGCCACGACAGCGTGGTGGCCGAGCTCCACGCCCTCCGCACCTACCTGTCCGGGCGGGAGCTGGCCGGCCTGCGCCAGCGCCTCACCAGCGCCGGCCACGTGAAGGCCGACCTCGGGCGGGCCGAGGCCGAGCTGCGCCAGGCGCTGGCCGGCCTCGACGCCGACGTTTCGGCGTCCGAAGCCGAGGTCTCCGGCGTGGTGGCCGTGGCCGGCGCCGAGCACCTGTCCGACGACCTCACCCGGGCCGAGGCGCTGCGCGAGCGGGCGCTCGGTCTGGCCGGCGTCGTGGCCGAGCGGGCCCGCAGCACGCAGCGGGCGATGCAGGCCCAGGCCGACGAGAGCGTGGCCGCCAGCCTCGAGGCCGACGCCGCCCGCCTCACGGCCGAGCTGGACGAGGTCGACGTGGCGGCGAGCGGACTCGAGCCGGAGCGCGCCACCCTGGCTCGCGCCGAGCACGCCCTGGCCGACGAGCGCCAGCGCTTCGACGTCGACTGGGCCGACGGCGGCGGGGTCACCGACACCGATGCCCCCGGCCAGGGGGCCCTCGGTCGCCAGCCGTCGGTGCGGCCCGAGGACCAGCCGACGCTCACCGCCGCCGAGGTGCGGGGCGAGCTTGGGCCCCTGCGCCAGGGCATCGAGCGCACGCGGGCCCAGCACGCCCGCGCCGCCGCCCGGATGGAGGCGCTGGCGGCCCGGGGCCGGCGTCTGGGCGACGAGGCCGGCGCCCTGGCGGCCGAGGCTTCGTCCACGGCCGCCGAGGCGGAGCCGCTCCGGCTGGCCTCGGCCTCGGCCACCTCGGAGCGGGTGTCCCTGGAGGAGGTGCTGGCCCGCGCCGATGCCGCCAACGACGCCGCCGAGGCGGTTCGGCACCGGTCCGGGGCGAGAGCCGAGGCGCTGGCGCAGGCCCTCGACGAGGCTCGCGCCCGGGCCGGGGCCGAGCGCCTCGCCGGAGTTCCCGGCGTGGTCGGCACGCTCCTCGAGCTGGTCGAGCTCGACGAGGGGTGGGAGGCGGCGTTCGAGGCGGCCTGCGGCGAGGCGGTGGCCGCCGTCGTCGTCGACGGATCGGCCGCCGCCCGCGCCGCCCTGCGCTCGCTGGCGGACGGACGGATGGGCGGCGCCGTCATCCCGCTGCCCGACCCCGGCGCCTCGGTGGGCCTGCCGTTCCTGCCCGACCTCCCCGGGGTCGAGGTGGTGCGGATCCACGTGCGAAGCCGGCTGCCCGGGCTCGACGCCCTCCTCGACCTGTTGCTCGGCTCGGCCGTGTGTGTCCCCGGCACCTGGGAGGAGGCCCTCGACCTGGCTCTCGACCGACCCGACCTGGTGGTCGTCACCCCGGCCGGCGATCGCTTCGCCACCACCGCCTGGCGCACGGGCGGTGGCACCACCGGCGCCACCGGCGCCGCCCTCGAGGAGGCCCGGGCCGCGCAGACCGCGGCCGACGCCACCGCCCTCGAGGCGGGAGCCGCCCGGCTCGACGCCCGCCGCCGGCTGCAGGACGCCCGCCGGGCCGAGGAGGACGCAGCGAGACGCGTCCAGGCGGGCTCGACCCGCCACACCGGAGCGACGACGTCGCTCGACCGGGTCGAGGCCGAGCGTCGCGACGTCGACGTGGAGGCCGAGGCCCTGGGCGCCGACGCCGCCGAGCTGGCGGCCCGCGTCGAGCGCGAGGGCCTGCGGGTGGCCGAGCTCGAGGCGCTGCTGCCGGACCTCGAGGACGAGGAGGTCCGCGGGCGCGAACGGGACCTCGCCCGGCGCGCCGCCCGGAGCCGCCTCGAGGACCAGGAGCGGGCGGCGTCCACGCTGCGCCGTGACCTCGAGGTGAAGGCCGCCGGCCTCGAGGAGCGGCGAGCCTTCCTCACCCGCCGGCGGGCTGAGGTCGAGGAGCGGCTGCGCCGCTTCGTTGACGAGCGGGCCGACGCCGGCGCCCGGCGGGTGCGGCTCGAGGACGACGCCCGCGCCCTGGACGAGCTGGCCCGGGTGCTGCAGGCCCGGGCCGACGAGCTGGAGCGGATCCTGGTCGGCCTCCGGGAGCGCCGGGCCCGCCAGTCGGCGCTCACGCGTGAGGCCACCTCCCGCCTCGAGCGCCTCCGCCGCGAGCGGCAGGCCGCCGAGCGCCGCCTCGCCGAGGTGCGCGAGCGCCAGCAGCGAGCCGAGGTGGAGCAGGCCGAGACCACGCTGCGGGTCGAGGCGGCGGTCGAGGCGCTGCGCCGGGACCTCGAGATCGAGCCGGAGCAGGCCATGGCTGCGCCGAGGCCCGAGCTGCCGGACGGGGTCAGCGCCGAGGCGCGGGCCAGGGAGCTCGACCGCGACCTTCGGCTCATGGGGCCGGTCAACCCCCTGGCCCTCGAGGAGCTCACGACGCTCGAGGAGCGGGCCAGCTTCCTCGAGGCCGAGCTCGACGACGTGAAGACCAGCCGTCGCGAGCTGGCCAAGGTGGTGCGGGTCATCGACGCCGAGATCGTCGAGGTGTTCAGCGCCGCCTTCGCCGACGTGTCGGCCAGCTTCGACCACCTGTTCGCCGGGCTCTTCCCCGGCGGCACCGGCCGCCTGCGCCTCACCACGCCCGACGACCTCCTGAACACCGGGATCGAGGTCGAGGCCAAGCCCTCGGGGAAGAACGTCAAGTCCCTGGCGCTGCTGTCGGGAGGCGAGCGGAGCCTGGTGGCCCTCGCCCTGCTGTTCGCCGTGTTCCGCAGCCGCCCCTCGCCCTTCTACCTGATGGACGAGGTCGAGGCGGCGCTCGACGACGTGAACCTCCACCGGTTCCTCGGCCTGCTCGACGAGTTCCGCACCGAGGCCCAGCTTCTCGTGGTGAGCCACCAGAAACGGACCATGGAGGCGGCCGACTGCCTCTACGGCGTCACCATGCAGCCGGGGGGCTCGTCACGGGTTGTCAGCGAACGTGTGAAGGCTGGCGCATAGGCTGGGGGAACTGTCCGTTCCAGGCTGAAGGAGGCCTTCTGTGGCTAGCGAGTACGATTTCGGAGGTCCGGGGGTCGTCAAGCCCCATCCCAAGAAGAACTGGGTCAACCCCGACGCGAAGCAGGTGCACTTCGCGGGGGATGCGCCCAAGCCGCGGAGCGCCTCCCGCACGAATCCCGGGAATCGGCGCGGCCGGGCCCTCCTGCAGGTCCTCGCCACCGTGATGGGTCTGATCTTCGTCCTTATCGGCATCGCCGGCTTCATCCCGGGCGTGACCTCGGGCAACCTCGCCAGCAATGGCCTGGAGTCTGACGCCGAGCTGCTGGGCCTGTTCCGGGTGAGCGTCGTGGGCAACCTCATCCACCTGGGGTACGGCCTCGTCGGCCTCCTCTTCGCCACCCGCGTGGCCTGGTCGAAGTTCTACCTCATCGTCGGGGGCGTGGCCATGCTGGCCGTCGCCGCTTACGGATTCATCGTCGTCGATCAGGGGGCCGATGCCAACGTCATCCCGTTCAACGACGCCATCAACGTCCTCCACGTCGGCCTGGGCTTCGGCTTGATCCTCCTCGGTCTGCTCGGCGTGGCCGCCCACACGCGCTCCACCGCCTGAGGCGGCGCCACCGGGCCGAGCGGGCCCGGGGCGTCTCGTAGGCTCCGTGCCGGTATGGAGATCATCGTGCTGGTCGTCGTCCTGGCCGTCCTCGTGGTCGGCGGGGCCACCCTCGCCGTCGCTCGGGGCCGCGGCCGGGGGCCGGAGCTGGAGCCGCCCCGGACCCCGCTGCTGAAGCCCGGCGGGCGCGGCGGCACCGCCGTCGAGGACCGGGTCGAGGACCTGCCGGCCGACCTCGTCCAGCAGGTCGAGGAGGCGCTGGCCGATGTCGGGCCCGACGTCGATGCCGAGACGGTCATCGAGCTCGAGCCCGGCATCGACCTGGTCGAGGAGCCCGAGGTCAAGGTCGAGGCGGCCCGGCGCCCCCGCTTCCGGGACCGGCTGGTCAAGGCCCGGGGCCTGTTCTCCGGCTACCTGCAGGGCATCCGCGGCCGCAAGGTGTCCGAGGAGACCTGGGACGACCTCGAGGAGGTCCTGATCCGGGCCGACGTCGGGGTGGCCACCACCACCCGCCTCCTCGAGGCGC
>JBKJUI010000270.1:0-3121 GCA_046590775.1 Acidimicrobiales bacterium | reverse complement strand
TCGGACACGCCTGCGCACACAGGTGCCGCTTCCCTCTGGTTGCCGCGTGCTCATACCTCCGGGGCGTCCCATAACGGCGTGCCGCCACGAAGAATCAACTGTCCCTGATCGCCGGCGGTGAGACAGCCTGGACGTCCTATCGACCACTGGCCATGCTGAGTCCGTGCCTGCTGGAGTCGACGGCGCCGTCAACCTAGTTCGGACCGAGGCGCGCACGCGTGTCCTAGCGGAGGTAGCGAGACGGGTCGCGTCGCTGCCCGATGACCGTCCGCAGCTAGTCGCGATCGACGGTGTCGACGGAGCAGGAAAGACGACTCTTGCGGACGAGCTCTCCCAGCCGCTCGCCGGATGCGGTCGCGCTGTTGTCCGCGCCTCGATCGACTCCTTCCACAACCAGAGGGCGGTCCGATATCGCCGCGGCAAGGGATCCCCCGAGGGTTACTACCGCGATTCTTTCAATCTCGATTCGGTCAGGACGATGTTGCTCGACCCGATGAGGAGCGGCCCGGGAGCGACGTTCCGGCGGGCGAGTTTCGACGAGCCGTCGGATCGCCTGGTTGAGGCACCCGCCGAGCTCGTCGAAGCCAGAATGTCGTTTGCCACGGTGATGGGACCACCCCGTTGCCACGACCTAGGGACCACCTCGGACCCTTGAAAGCCGATCGATGACGATGATCCTCTCCCGGGCGGAGGCCGTCAAGGACCGTCGGTAGGGCGGTCGGCGAGAAGATCGGTGATCTGCTCGACGAGGCGATCGGCGCCATGACGTCGGAGCCCGATGGCGACGATGACGTCGCGCTCTCCTCGCCGCAGCCGGACCATCCACCGTTCCTCGACCGGCCGGCCCCGAGAGCTGGCCGAGCCGCGGTCGACCTCGGCCACGACGGGGACGTCGGAGCCCCGCTGGCGCTGACGGTGGGCCCGGGACCGGCAGGCGTCGCAGCAGAAACGACCGGGCCGGCCCGTCGCCGGCGGGGTGACGGGCTCGCTGCAGCCTGGGCCGGCACAGGTCGGAGGTGGGGTTTCGTGTCGCAACGAAACCATCACGACCGCCCCCGTCGTGCCGGCGGACCGTCCTCATCGGGGCGAGGGCCGGCACCGACGACAGGCTTCTGTCGGCGTCGGTAGCTCTCGCCCTCGACCACCAGCTCATAGGCCGCGCTCTGCAGGCGGTCGATGGCGGACTGGGCCAGCAGTGGATCGGCCATCATCGCCAACATCTCGGCCGGGTCTCGGTTGGAGGTGATCACCGTGGAGGCTCGGCGGTGGCGCTCGACCACCAGCTCGTAGAAGTCGGCCGTCTCGACGGCGTCGAGGCTTTGGAGGGCGAAGTCATCGAGTATCAACAGGTCGACCCGCATGAGCTTTCGCATCTCGGCGTCGTGGCTGGCGTCGAGGCGGGTGGCCTTCAGTCGCTTGTGGAGGCGGTCGGCCCGCTCGAAGTGCACCGAGAACCGCCGGCGGCAGGCGACGTGGCCGAGGGCCGAGGCCAGGAAGGTCTTGCCCACCCCGACCGGGCCGAGCACCAGAGCGTTGGCCCTGTCCTCCACGAAGCGCAGAGTGACCAGCTCGGCCCACATGGCCTGGTCGAAGCTGACCTTGGCCGTGGCGTCCCAGGCCTCGACCACCATGGTCGCATCCAGGTGGGCGGCCCGGGCCCGCACCGACGCCGAGGCCCGGTCCCGGCGGGTGATCTCATCGGTGAGCACCATCTCCAGGAAGTCGGCATGGGGCAGGTTCCCCTGTCGGGCCAGGCTCAGGCGCTCGGGCAGGGTGGCGAGCATCTGGCCCAGCTTGAGCCGGCGCAGCACGGCGGCCAGCTCGGAGGAAACGCTGGCCGTCGGCGCCGGGCTCATGACCCCGCCCCCGCTCCGGTGGCGAACTCGGAGGGGTCACGGGAGAAGCGCCCGGGGATCACATTGCCCGTCGCCGGAGGGCTCGGCTGCGGTTCGTCCTCCTTCGCCCGCTCCAGCATGCGCCCGATCAGGCCCACGTCGACCACCTCGGCCTCCAGGGCCCGGGCGCACGCCGCCTCGGTGCGATCGTCGCCCCAGCGCTTGGCCAGGCCCAGCAACCGGTAGACCTGGCGCATCCGGGTCCAGGGCAGGGGACTGTCGAGGACGGCGACGGCGTAGGCGCCGACGGAGGGCCCATGGCGGGCGGCCATCCGCTTCAAGGCCTCGATGTCGCGCATGGCGTAGACCTCGGTGCCCGATGGCAGGTCGGCCGGGTCGGTGCGGCGGCCGCCCTGGGGCTGGCGGGGATGGACCTTGACCAGCTGGCCCCGGTGGAAGACCTTGACCAGGCGGGCATCGGCCCGGGCGTTCACCCGGAAGCCGATCAGGTTGCCGGGTACCGAGTACAGCGCCTTGTCCACCTCGATGTGGTGGTCGCGGTGCACCTTGGGCTTGGCGTAGAGGGGGAGGTCGTAGGCATCGGTGGGCGCGTGGAAGAGCAGCGGCGCCTCCTCGAGGCGGAACACCTCGGCGGGCTGGTGCTGGGTGGTGCCATGGACGCGCATCCCGGCGGTGGTCGAGCACCACGTCTCGGCTCTGCGCTGGGCGTCGGCCAGGTCCAGGAAGTCCTCGCCGGCGAAGAAGGAGCCCCGGACGTACTGGACCTGGCGCTCGACTCTTGGTTTGTCCTTCGGCGAGCGAACCCTGGCCGGGTCGATCACGAAGCCCCGGGACTGGGCGTACTCCAAGAAGGCGTCGTTGAAGCGGGGGTCGACGTCGTCAGCCTCGGTGACGATGGCCTTCATGTTGTCGGGGATGACCACGGCGAACACGCCTCCGAAGAAGGCCCACGCGGCCTCGAAGCCCTCGATGACCGCGGCGGTGGTCTGGCGGTGGCTGAGCCACACGAAGCAGTGCCGGGAGTAACAGGCGGTGAAGATGAGGGCGTCCACCATGCGTCGGCCGCCAGTGGGATCGGCGACCAGGCCCATGCGCCCAAAGTCGACCTGCAGTTCCGATCCGGGCTCGCCGTCGTTGACCCTCACCGTGGTCTGGCGCTTCCCGAAGCCGCAGCGCTGGGTAGCGAAGCGGTTGAGGGTCCGGTAGGCGACGACGACACCCTGGCGGGCCAGGAAGTCCTGGACCTTGACCAGGGTCAGGTCCTT
>JBKJUI010000336.1:0-2799 GCA_046590775.1 Acidimicrobiales bacterium | reverse complement strand
CATCCCGATGATGGTCCAGAAGCGAGGGGCGGCGGTCTATGACTTCACCGACAACGTCGTGCCGGGATCGACTGAGCGCGATCGTGGCTACTGGCGCGACGTGGGCACCCTCGACGCCTACTACGACTCGCACATGGACCTGATCTCGGCCGACCCGAAGTTCGACCTCTACAACGAACGGTGGCCGATCCACACCTCGGGCCCCTCCCTCCCGCCGGCCCGGTTCGTCTCCGAGGGCGGCGAGGGCACCGGGAGGGTCCTGAACTCGCTGGTGTGCGCCGGGGCGGTGGTCCGTGGCGGCACCGTGGAGGGCTCGGTGCTCTCCCCCGGGGTGGTGATCCACTCCGACGCCATCGTGGAGCGCTCGGTCCTGCTGCACGACGTGGTGGTCGGCCCTGGGGCGGTGGTGCGCAACGCCATCCTGGACAAGAACGTCGAGGTGCCAGCCGCCACCAGGATCGGCTTTGACGCAGATGGCGACCGGAAGCGGTTCACGATGTCGGACAACGGCATCGTCGTCATCGGCAAGGACGAGAAGATCCACACCGACACGAACGACGGGGGATAGGAAATGTCCGACAAAGACATGAACGTGATGCGGGCGGGCTCGGCCCGGACGGGTGGCGAGTCCGTGCGGCCCATCATGCTGGCCATCGCCGGCGACAGCGGCACGGGGAAGACGACCCTCACCAAGGGGCTGGTCGACGCGCTGGGCCCCGACCGCATCACCTCGGTCGCCGCCGACGACTACCACCGCTACGACCGGGAGGAGCGGAAGGGCCTTTCCTTCACGCCGCTCCACCCCAAGTGCAACTACATGGACATCATGGAGCAGCACTTCCAGCACCTGGCCCTGGGCCATCCCATCCTGAAGCCCGTCTACAACCACGACACCGGCGGGCTCGACCGGCCCGAGTACGTCGAGCCCCGCGAGTTCGTGATCGTCGAGGGGCTACTGCCCCTCCACACGAAGATCTCGCGGGCCTGCTTCGATATCATGGTCTACCTCGACCCGCCCGAGGAGCTCCGCATCGCCTGGAAGCTGGCCCGCGACACGAAAAAGCGCGGCTACACCGAGGACGAGGTGCGGGCCGACCTCAAGAAGCGGGAGCCCGAGTCCGAGCGGTTCATCCGGCCCCAGCGGGCCCGCGCCGACATCGTGGTTCGGTTCGCCCCGATCGAGGAGCGGGGCGAGACGGTCAAGGACCCCCTCAGCGCCAAGCTGATCCTGCGGCCGACCATCGACCACCCCGAGCTGCACACGATCCTCGGCGAGGACACGAACGAAGCCATGCACATGACGCTGAGCCGCAGCGACGGCGGCAAGCCGGCCGACGCCGTGCACATCCACTCCTACGCCAAGCCCGAGATCACCAAGAAGGTGGAGCAGTCGATCTGGGACCAGCTCGGGGTCGATGCGCCGCTGCCCGACTCGCTCGGCCGTCTCGACGCCGAGTCCGGCACGCGCGACGAACCGCTGGCCCTCACCCAGCTCCTGCTGCTCTACCACCTCATCCAGGCCAAGGAAGCCCAGGGCGCCGAGGCCGACCGCGACGCGTAAGGCCGCCGTGGCCGACGACGGCGCCCTCATCCTGGTGGCGAACCGGGGACCGGTCCAGCACATCCGCGAGGATGGCGAGCGCCGGGCCAAGCCGGGCCACGGCGGGCTGGTGACCGCCCTCGCCGGGCTGGCGGGCCACCTCGCCGACGCCGTCTGGGTGTGCGCTGCGCTCAGCGACGAGGACGTCGCCGTGGCCCGAGAGCACGACGGCGTCGCCTTTCAGCACGACGGAGGGTCCGGGCTCCGCCTCCGCATGCTCGAGCTGGACGCCGAGGCCCAGCACAAGTTCTACGCCGTCATCTCGAACCCACTCCTCTGGTTCGTGCAGCACTACCTGTGGGACCTCGGTGATACGCCGAACATCACCCGCACCGAGGTCGACGCCTTTGACAACGGCTACGTCACGGTCAACGCCTGCTTCGCCGACGCAGTGGCCGAGGAGGTCGAGGCGCGCGGCGGCCGGGCCACCGTGATGGTGCAGGACTACCACCTGTACCTCCTGCCTGAGCGGGTGCGCCAGCGGTGCCCCGAGGTGGTGCTCCACCACTTCGTGCACATCCCCTGGCCCCACCCCGACGCCTGGCGGGTTCTGCCCAAGGCCATGCGCGAGGCCCTCTTCAACGGCGTCCTCGGCAACGACATCGTCGCCTTCCACTCCAGGCGCTACGCCCGCAACTTCCTGCTCGGCTGTGAGGAGCTGCTCGGCCTCGAGGTCGACATGGCCGCGCTGACCGTGCGGTTCGGGGACCGCACCGTCCGGGCCCGCCACCACCCGATCTCGGTCGACCCGGCCGAGCTCGAGGCCACGGCGGCCTCCGCGGGGGTGGACGACCACCATCGTCGGATCGAGGAGAAGCGCTCCGAGCACCTCGTCCTGCGCGTCGACCGGGCCGATCCCAGCAAGAACATCGTGCGCGGGTTTCGCGCCTATGACACCCTGCTCGGCGACCACCCCGAGCTGGCCGAGCGGGTGACATTCCTGGCGCTCGTCCAGCCCAGCCGGCAGGACGTCCCTGCGTACGTCGACTACCTGGACCGCATCCGCCAGGTTCATGCCGTCGGAGATGGGGTTGACGACGAGCACGTCGAAGAGCTTGTAGGCGGCCACCACCTCGTCGAAGTCGCCCAGGAGGCTGAGCTCGATGGGTTGCCAGCGGGGCGTGCCGTGCTTGGCGTTGACCTCCTCGACGGTCTGGCGGATGCGGTCCAGGTAGTCGACGTACGCAGGGACGTCCTGC
>JBKJUI010000207.1:0-2646 GCA_046590775.1 Acidimicrobiales bacterium | reverse complement strand
CGCTGGCGTCGTGGTCGGGGCGAGGGAAGAGGCGCCGGCCGCGGGCGTTGCAGGTGAAGAGGAGGGCGGCGTCGGCCGAGCGCCCGCCCACGAGCTGGCGGAGGTCCTCGTCGGCTGAGCCGGCGTCCCTGACCTGGAACTGGACGGTGTCGCCCACCTCGACGCAGTCGTCGATCTGGATGGCGCCGTTGCCGGTGTCGCCGGCCACGACGGTGCGGATGAGGAAGTCACCCCGCTCGAAGGTGTCCTTGTGCTCGTCGATCACCCGACCCAGGTGGATCCCCCGGTTCAGCAGGCCGAGCTCGACCGGGCTCAGGTGGGCGGCCATCTCCTCCAGCCGCTCGAGCGGCGGCCTGCCGCCCAGCTCATAGACGACGTCGTCCTCGGCCCGGGTGACGACGAAAGGGTCGCCGATCGGCCTGCACCCCTGCGAGACGACCGTCGTGATCTTGACCTCGGGGCCCAGCAGGACCCCGACGGCTCCCCCGTCGACGACCCGGTCGTCGAGCACCAGCTGGTTCTCACCAGGCTCGGAGCTGGCCAGGGCCACCCCACCGACGACGGGCAGGCCGGGGTTGTCCTCGTGCATCCGCTCGAGGAGGTCGCTGGTCGGGAAGGTGAACGGGTCGGCCAGCAGGACCACCGCCGACGCGCCGTCGAGGCTCGCCGGCCACCCGGTGATGGTCGGACCGTCCGGCGTGTCGGTCACGCTGAGGTGGAACGGGGTGGCCGGGCCGGTGCGCCCCGCCCAGACCGAGATGCCCGGCGACCGCTCCACCTCGCGGCTCCCGCCGACGATCGACTCGGCGGCGCAGCCGAGGAGGGTCACCGGCTTCAGGGCTCCGTGCACGAACTTGGCGGCCTCGGGCACCAGGGAACGGTGGTGCGGGGTGACGAAGAGGAGGACCAGGTCGGGCGGGTCACCCGGCCCGAGCCCGCTCCTGACCTGCACCACCGCCTCCTGGACCGCCTGGACCAGCTCGGGGTTCTCCGAGAGGCCGCAGGCGAAGGCCGACACTGCGCCTCAACCTCGCTGGAGGCGGCGGCCGTCGAGCCCTGGCCCTGGCCTCATGCGGCCTCCGCCAGAGGCACAGGCCACGCAGCACCGGGTGCTCGGCAGCGCAGAGAGCCGGTCGTCGCCGATGGCACCGCCGCACACGTCACAGGACGCGTGGGAGGGAGCGCCTGCGGCCTGCACCGCCGCCTCGACCTCGACCAGCCGGGCTTCGGCGTGCGCCAGCATGGCCGCCACCCGCGCCCGCTCGTACCCGACGCTCGAGCCGTCGACGTCGTGCTCGTCGTCCGGCGGGTTGGCCTGCTGATCGGCGATGATCCCCGCCAGCTCGGCCTGCAGGTCCTGCACCAGGCGCAGCCCGGCCGCCCGCTCACTGGCCAGGGCATCGGCGACGGTCACGCGCACAGCATCGCCGAAGGACACGGGGAAGGCGAAACCCTGCGCTGGCGCAACGGCCTCCAGAGGTGAAAGGTGGGGAGATGGCAGACGCACGGGGACCCTGGAACGAGGTGGGCGACCGGCTCGGGACGCTCGCCCTCAAGCTCAAGCTCCATGCCCAGGAGGAGTTCAGCGAGGACCGCAAGGCCGAGGCGAAGTCGGCGGTGGAGCGCTTCGGCGCCACCCTCCAGGGCGCCATCGACGGCCTGGGCGACGCAATGAAGGACCCGGCCGTGAAGGAGGACGCCAAGGCGGCTGGCGAGGCGCTCTCCACCGCCGTCAGCACCACCGTCGAGGAGGTGCTGAAGGCCCTCCGGCCCAAGCCGGCCGGCGATGCGGCCGAGGGCTCCGGCCCGGCCGCCGCCCCCGCCGACGACACCGGCCCGGGCGGCCCGACGAGCGGCTGACAGCTCGTGGCCGATGTGCCCCCGGGGTGCCTGGTGCCCGGATGTGGCAACCCGTACCTCGCCTGGCACGAGGTCGGCCCCGACGAGGCGGTGGCCATGTGCCTCCCCCACGTCGAGCAGGCGGTGGCCACGGGCGTCCCTGCCGACCGGCTGCGGGCCCTCGACCGTTCGCGGACCGGTCCAGGTCCGGCCTGGCAGCAACGGCCGGCCCTCGTCCGGGTGGCCGGGAACTTCTTCTACGAGACGCCCGTCGTCTTCCGGCTCGGCTCGATCACGTGCATCGGCTTCTCCCGCGACGAGCAGCACAACCTGCTGCTCGACCTGCGGATGCCGACCACCTCGGGCCAGCGTCGGGCCCGGATGACCGGGAACATCTGGGAGGTCCCGCCCACCGACGCCGAGCTCGTCTGCCCCCGCTCCGGCCGCCTGATCGACATCTCCTACCCGAACGGCGACCGGTTCCGGGCCGAGCTGATCGACGTCCACACCGCCCGGGCCCTGCAGGTGAGGTTCGGCAACGTGGCCCGCTGGGCCTACCGCGTCCGCTTCCCGGCCACCCTGATCGAGGTGACGATGACCGTGGCCAACACCGACCTCACGTTCACCCCGGACGAGACCTGCATCGGCGGCCCGACGACGATCGAGTGCTTCACCTCCCACGCGAGGTCAGGGAAAGAGGCCGACCAGCTGGTCGTAGTCGAGCGGGATGTCGATCGCTGACTTCGCGTGGGAGGTGAAGCACTCGATCGTCGTCGGGCCGCCGATGCAGGTCTCGTCCGGGGTGAA
>JBKJUI010000097.1:0-2983 GCA_046590775.1 Acidimicrobiales bacterium | reverse complement strand
TGGGGCCAGGTGTTCTCTGACACGATCAACACGGGCATCTACGTCATGGAGCCCGAGATCTTCGACTTCGTGCCGGCGAACCGGTCCGTCGACTGGTCCGGCGAGGTGTTCCCGGCCCTGTTAGAAGCCGGCAAGCCGATCTACGGGGCCGTCTCCGAGGGGTACTGGGAGGACGTCGGCACGCTCGAGGCCTACCGTAGCGCCCACGAGGACCTGCTGGACGGGAAGGTGGAGCTGGAGATCGACGGCTTCCGGCTGGCCGAGGGGGTGGTGCTGGGGGAGGGCTGCGACGTGCACCCCGACGCCGAGCTGCGGGGGCCGTGCATCATCGGCGACTACACCCGGGTCGACGCCGGTGCCAGGATCCGCTCGTACACGGTGCTCGGCCGCAACGTCCGGGTCGGCCCCGACGCCGAGCTCGAGCGGGCGGTGGTCCACGACAACGCCTATCTGGGCGCAGGCGTCCGCCTACGCGGCTGCGTGGTGGGGCGCAGCTCCGACCTTCGCCGGGGGGCCCGCCTCGAGGAGGGAGTCACCCTCGGCGACTCCTGCTTCGTGGGCGAGCACGCCGTGGTCAACCAGGGGGTGAAGGTCTTCCCCTTCAAGACCGTCGAGGCGGGTGCGGTCGTCAACACCTCGATCGTCTGGGAGTCGAAGGGGGCGCGCAGCCTGTTCGGGCGCAGCGGCATCAGCGGCCTGGCCAACGTCGACATCAGCCCCGAGCTGGCCGTGAAGGTGGCCATGGCCTACGGCACCACCCTGAAGAAGGGCGACCGAGTCACGGTGAGCCGTGACACCAGCCGCGCCGCCCGCGTGCTGAAGCGGGCCGTGATGGTGGGCCTCAACGCCGCCGGCGTCGACGTCAACGACCTCGAGGCCACCACCGTCCCGGCCACCCGGCTCCAGGTCCGGGCCGAGCGGACCCGCGGCGGGATCACCGTGCGCCTCGACCCGGACGACCCCCAGCAGGTCTCGATCCGGTTCTTCGCAGCCGACGGGACCGACCTCTCCGAGGAGGCCCAACGCAAGGTCGAGCGCCTCTTCCAGCGCGAGGAGCTGCGCCGGGCCGTGGCGTCCGAGATCGGAGACATCGGCTTCCCACCCCGGGCCATCGAGTACTACACCGCCGGCCTGCTCGAGGCCGTCGACATCTCCGCCATCCGGGCTGCGGCCCCGAAGGTGGTGCTGGACTACTCCTACGGCACCGCCAGCTTCGTGATGCCGAACGTGCTGGCCAAGCTCGGGGCCGACGTGCTCGCCGTCAACCCCTATGGCTCCACCAAGCGGGCCATCGGCTTCAAGCCGGCCGAGCACGCCGCCCAGGTGGCCGAGCTGGTGCGCACGGCTGGAGCGACCCTCGGCGGGCTCCTCGATCCCGATGGTGAGCGGCTCACCCTGGCTGACGACACCGGGCACGTGCTCACCGGCACCGAAGCGGCCCTGACGTTCGTGTCGCTGGCCGCCCAGGTCAATGAACGGGCCCGCATCGCCCTCCCCGTCAACATGACCATGCACGCCGAGCGCCTGGCCGCCGACCACGGAGGCGAGGTCGTGTGGACCAAGCTGGCCACGCCGTCGCTGATGGCCGCCTCCAGCGAGCCGGGCGTCATCCTGGCCGTTGACGGTGAGGGTGGCTTCATCGTCCCCAAGTTCCTGCCGGCGTTCGACGCCGCCGCCGCCCTCGGGCACCTCCTGGGCCTGCTGGCCGCCACGGGGCAGAAGCTCTCGAAGGTCGTGGCGTCGCTGCCCCAGGCCCACGTGGTCCGCGAGGAGGTCGTCACGCCGTGGGAGCGGAAGGGGACCGTGATGCGCACGCTGGTCGAGCGCACCTCCGACCGCCCGCAGCTGCTGGTGGACGGCGTGAAGGTGCTCCACGACGACGCCTGGGCGCTCGTCCTGCCCGACCCCGAGGAGCAGATCACCCACGTGTGGGCCGAGGCGGCCACCGAGCAGGCCGCCCGGTCGCTGGCCCAGGAGTACTGCCGTCGGATCCGGTCGCTCCTGCGGTGACCGCCGCCTCCGCCGTCGCTTAGGTTCTGCCGCCGTGAACGTGCCCGAGGACCTCCGCTACACCACCGACCACGAGTGGACCCGCCTCGAGGAAGGTGGTCGGATCCGCATCGGCATCACCGACTACGCCCAGGACGCCCTCGGCGACGTCGTCTTCGTGCAGCTCCCCGAGGTCGGCGCCAGCTATGAGGCGAACGCCGTCTTCTCCGAGGTCGAGTCGACCAAGTCGGTGAGCGACGTCTACGCCCCCCTGGCGGGCACCGTCGTCGAGGTGAACGCCGACCTGGCCGATGCCCCGCAGCGGCTCAACGAGGACCCCTACGGGGACGGCTGGATCTGCGTGATCGAGCCGGCGGAGGAGCGTGCCTACGTCGGCCTCCTCGACGCCGAGGCCTACCGCGCCCTCACGGGGTAGGCCGATCATGGGCCCGGCCCCTCCTGCTTAGTAGCCTTTCGCCCGCGATGCTCTGCAACCAGTGCGGCCACACGAACCCGGCGGGTTCACGCTTCTGCTCGGCGTGCGGCTCGTCGCTCGACGCGCCGCGAGCCACCCCCGACGACACCAGGCTCATCCCGGTCGTCGTCCCTGACCCGCCCACCGGCGAGGTGATGTCGGTCGAGAGCGACGACGTGCCGGCCGGGCAGGGGGTCCTGGTGGTGAAGCGCGGGCCCAACGCCGGGTCCCGGTTCGTGCTCGAGGGCAGCGCCGTCACCGCCGGGCGCTCGCCCGACAGCGACATCTTCCTGGACGACGTCACCGTGTCCCGTCGGCACGCCAGCTTCGTACCCGCCGGCGCCTCCTACGAGGTCCGCGACGTCGGGTCGCTGAACGGCACCTACCTGAATCGCGAGCGCATCGACGCAGCGACGCTGGCCAACGGCGACGAGGTGCAGATCGGCAAGTTCCGTCTCGTCTTCCTCACCGGCTCCGCCGGATAGCCGGCTCCGCCGTGCCGGAACGCGCCTACCTCTC
>JBKJUI010000318.1:0-8337 GCA_046590775.1 Acidimicrobiales bacterium | reverse complement strand
CCGCCTCGTTAGAGGCGATGGGTACGGCCACGACGAGCTCTCCGCCGACGGAGCCGTCGTTCACCCGGCCGGCGGCGGCGGCGGCGGCCACGGAGTCGGGGGAGGGGGGGCCGTCACCGAACCGGCGCTGTCCGGCGGCGTCGTAGAGGGCCAGCCTCGTCCCGGGTTCGGCGTCAGGGAGGTCGGGAGGATCGTCGCCGGCGGCCAGGGGCAGCGGCACCTCGAGTGCCGCCCTGGTGGCCTGTCGTTCCAGGCGGAGCACCGCCTGCTGGCGGGTGAGGCGGGCCACGACGGCGCCGAGGGGAACGCCGAAGGCCAGGACCGCGGCGGCGACGATCCCCAGCTGGGCGAGCAGGATCCGGCGTCGCACCTAGCAGCTCAGGCCGTCTCGAACCGGAAGCCGACGCCGCGCAGGGTGGACACCCGAGCACCGACGGGACCGAGCTTGCGCCGCAACGTCGACATCGTCATGTCCAGGGTCTTGGTCGAGCCGTGCCAGTGCTCGTCCCAAACCTCGCGCATCAGCCGGTCCCGGGTCACCACCCGCCCCGCCTCGGACACCAGGAAGGCGAGCAGGTCGAACTCCTTGGCCCGAAGATCCAGCTCGGCCCCTTCGCACCAGGCTCGACGGGCGGCGACATCGATCACCAGATCACCGTGCTCCAGCAGCGCGCCCGCCGGTTCGAGGCGGCGGAGGTGGGCGCGGATCCGGGCCAGGAGCTCCCCGAGGCGGAACGGCTTGGTCACGTAGTCGTCGGCACCGGCGTCGAGGGCCATGACGGCGTCCATCTCGGCGTCGCGGGCGGTGACGACGAGGATGCTGGCGGCAGGCAGCAGACCACGCAGGCGGCGGCACAGCTCGAAGCCGTCGATGTCGGGCAAGCCCAGATCGAGGAGGATGACCGCCGGTCCGTCGCGGACGGCGCTGTCGAGGGCGGCGGCGCCGTCGGGGGCCAGCGCCGATTCGAGCCCCGAGGACCGCAGCGCGGCGACCAGGCCGTTCCCGATGCCCTGGTCGTCCTCCACGACCAGCACCGACCTGTCGTCCACTGCTCACAGTCTGCCCGCCGCCCGCCGTTCCGCCGGCATATCCCGCAGGTTTTGCCGACTCTTTGCCGACGGGGGCAGGTCCTGTGACCGGGCCCTTCGTACCTTGCGTTCATGACCACATCCCCCCCGTCACCACGCCGCCTCCGGCGACTCCTCCCGCTCGGCGCCGTGACCGGCGTCGCCCTGCTCCTCGCCGCCTGCGGCTCCGGCGCATCCAAGGCCGCACCGGCCGGCAACTCGGGGGTTCCGACCCCCTCGGCCGCTTCGGCTTCCACGGCCAAGGGGGCGGACCCGAACGCCGCCGAGGTTAACGACCCGGGTGACATCCCCGACAACCAGGTGTTCGTCTCCTACAGCCCCCCGGGCGGCGGCTACTCGGTGAAGGTCCCCGAGGGCTGGGCCCGGAGCCAGGACGGCAGCGCCGTCACCTTCACCGACAAGTTCAACAGCATCCGCATGGAGTCCAAGCCCGCCCCGGCCCAGCGCACCGCCGAAAGCGCCAAGAACGACGAGGTCCCCCAGATCGAGGCGGCCAACAAGGCGGTGACCGCCGCCAAGGTGACCGGCGTCACCCGCAAGGCCGGCCCAGCCGTCAGGATCACCTACGAGGCCGATTCGGCCCCCAACGACGTCACCGGCACCTCGCGGCGGATCGCCGTCGAGCGCTACGAGTTCTGGCGGGCAGGCAACGAGGTGGTCCTCACCCTCACCGGGGCCAAGGGCGCCGACAACGTCGACCCCTGGAAGATCGTGACCGAGGGCTTCGCGTGGGCGCCGTGACCGGCCTCGCCCTGCACGCCGTCGGCCTCCACCGGTTCTTCCACGTCGGCGACGACGAGGCGGTCGCCCTCCGGGACGTGAACGTCGACGTGGCGCCGGGAGAGGTCGTGGCCGTGGTCGGCCCGTCGGGGTCGGGGAAGTCCACGCTGCTGGCCGTGCTGGCCGGCATCGAGGAACCCGCCGCCGGGTTCGTCGAGGTGGCCGGCGAGCGGCTCACCCGGCGCCCCGAGGCGACGCGGGCCCGGCTGCGGGCCCTCCACGTCGGCCTGCTCTTCCAGTCCGCGAACCTCGTCGAGCACCTGAGCGTCGACGAGAACCTCGCCCTCGCCCAGCGCCTCGCCGGCGGGCACGACCGTGCCGCCCGGACCCGGCTGCTCGAGGACCTCGGCCTCGAGACCAGGAGGCGGGCCCGCCCGACCGAGCTGTCCGGCGGCGAGGCCGCCCGGGCCGGCCTGGCCGTCGCCCTCATCAACGGCCCGGCCGTGATCCTGGCCGACGAGCCGACGGGCGAGGTCGACGGCGGCACCGAGGTCCGGGTCCTCGACCTGCTCCGCCGACGCGGCGACCTGGGCGCCGCCGTCATCGTCGTCACCCACAGCGAGACGGTGGCCCAGCGCTGCGACCGGGTCCTCCGGCTCCGGGACGGGCGGCTGGCGGCATGACCGGCACCATCCCCCTGGTGCGGGCCGAGGAGGTGGCCCGCACCTACGGATCGGGCCCGAGCGCCGTCGTCGCCGTCCACGGCGCCACCTTCGAGATCAACCCGGGCCAGCAGATCGCCCTCACCGGCACCTCCGGCTCGGGCAAGTCCACCCTCCTCCACCTCATCGCCGGCCTCGACCACCCCACCCGCGGCTCGCTTTCCTGGCCCGCCTTCGAGGGCTCCCCGCTCCGACCTGGGCCCGTCGCCGTCGTCTTCCAGGCACCGTCGCTCCTCGCCTTCCTCGACGTCGAGGAGAACGTGGCGCTGCCGCTCCTCCTCACCGGCGCCCGCCCCGACCAGGCCCAGGCCGCCGCCCGCCAGAGCCTGGACATCCTCGACCTCGGCCACCTCGGCGCCCGCCTCCCCGAAGAGCTCTCAGGCGGCCAGGCCCAACGCGTGGCGGTGGCACGCGCCCTCACCGCTCGCCCCCACCTCCTCCTGGCCGCCGAGCCGACCGGCCAGCTCGACCGCGCCGCCGCCGAAGCCGTCGTCGGCGCCCTGGTCGCCGCCGCCGACGCCAGCAGCTGCGCCCTGCTCGTAAGCACCCACGACCCCGACGTCGCCGACCGCTTCCTCTCCCGGTGGCGGATGGAAGGCGGACGGCTCACCCTCCCAGCAGAACCCCCCACCCGAGAGGTCGACCGATGCTCAGCCTGATCTGGATCAAAGGCCTCGCCGCCCGCCGCTGGGGCCGCCTGCTCGGCGCCGCCGCCGGCGTCGCCATCGCCGTCGCCCTCCTCGGCTCCCTCGGCACGTTCCTCTCCGCCTCCAAGGCCACCATGACCCGCAGGGCCATCGCCGACGTCCCCGTCGACTGGCAGGTCGAGGCCCAGCCCGGCGCCGACCCGGCCGCCGTCCTCGACGGCGTCGTCGCCCACCCCGGCGTCACCACCGCCCTCGAGGTCGGGATGGCCGCCACCTCGAGCTTCGAGGCGACCGCCGGCGGGACGACGCAGACGACTGGCCCCGGCGTGCTGCTGGGCCTGCCCGACACCTACCGGGAGACCTTCCCGGCCGAGCTGCGTGACCTCGCCGGCGCCCCCACCGGCACCCTGGTGTACCAGCAGACCGCAGCCAACCTGCACGTCCAACCCGGCGACCCCGTGACCGTCACGCTGCCCGGAGGGGCGACGAGCACCGTGACCGTCGACGGCGTCGTCGACCTGCCCAAGGCCGACTCGCTGTTCCAGAAGGTCGGCGCCCCACCAGGAGCCCAACCCCAGGCTCCGCCCGACAACGTCGTCATCGTCGACCTGGCCCGGTGGAAGGCGCTCACCGACCCGCTCGTCGCCGGAGGCATCGGCGGCGTCCGCACCCAGGTCCACGCCCGCGTCGACCATGCCCTCCCCGGCGACCCGGCCGCCGCCTACGCCACCGAGACCGGCCGGGCCCGCAACCTCGAGGTGGCGCTGGCCGGCCGCGGCCTCGTCGGTGACAACCTCGGTGCCGACCTCGGCCGGGCACGAGGCGACGCCCTCTACGCCCAGGTCCTCTTCGTCTTCCTCGGCGCCCCCGGCGCCCTGCTCGCCGGCCTCCTCACCGCCCAGGTGGCCGGCGCCGGCCGCACCCGCCGCCGGCGCGAGCAGTCCCTCCTCCGGGCCCGCGGCGCCACCACCGGCACCGTGCTCCGCCTGGCCGCCACCGAGGCCGCCCTCGTCGGAACCGTCGGCGTCGCCCTCGGCCTGGCCGCCGCCGCCGCCGTCGGTCGCGTCGCCTTCGGGACCGCCGGCTTCGGGGCCACGACGGGAAGCGCCATCGGGTGGGCGGCGGCATCGGCCGTCGCCGGGGCGGCCATCGCCGCCGGATCGATCGTCCTCCCCGCCTGGAACGACCTCAGGACCACGACCGTCGCCGCAGGACGCGGCACCGCCCTGCGAGCCCCCGCCCCCCGCTGGCAGCGCTACGGCGTCGACGTCCTCGCCCTCGGGGGTGCCGCCGCGATCTTCTGGCTCACGTCCCGCAGCGGCTACAAGCTGGTCCTCGCCCCCGAGGGCGTGGCCCAGATCTCCGTCTCCTACTGGGCGTTCGCCGGGCCCGCCCTCCTCTGGGTCGGAGCCGGCCTCCTCGCCTGGCGGCTCACCGACCTGTTCCTGCGACACGGGCGGCCCCTGCTCACCCGCATGCTCCGACCGCTGGCCGGGCCGCTCTGCTCCACCGTCGCCGCCTCCCTGTCCCGCCAGCGCCGAATCCTGGCCCGCGCCCTGGTCCTCACCGCGCTCACCGCCTCGTTCGCCGCCTCCACCGCGGTGTTCAACGCCACCTACCGCCAACAGGCCGAGGTCGACGCCCGCCTCACCAACGGCGCCGACGTCACCGCCACCGAGGCCTCCGGCGTCGTCACCCCCAAAGACCGGGGCGCCCAGCTGGCCGCCATCCCCGGCGTCCGCGGCGTCGAGCCCATCCAACACCGCTTCGCCTACGTCGGCAACGACCTCCAGGACCTCTACGGCGTACGGACCGGCACCGTCGCCGCCGCCACCAGCCTCCAGGACGCCTACTTCCAAGGAGGAACCGCCACCCAGCTCATGGGCCGCCTCGCAGCCCAGGACGACGGCTTGCTGGTCAGCGCCGAGACCGTCAAGGACTTCCAGCTTCACCCCGGCGACCCCATCACCCTGCGCCTCCAGGACGGGAAGACCAAGCAGTACACCTCGGTGCCCTTCCACTACATCGGGATCGTCAAGGAGTTCCCGACCGCCCCCCGCGACAGCTTCCTGGTGGCCAACGCCACCTACGTGGCCCGAGCCACCGGCAACCCAGCCATCGGCGCCTCCCTCCTGGACACCGCCGGAACCTCGACCGCCGGCGTGGCCGAGCGCGTCCGGGCCACCGTCGGGCCCACCGAGCGGGTCACCGACATCGGCACCAGCCGCGCCATCATCGGCTCCAGCCTCACCGCCGTCGACCTCGCCGGCCTCACCAAGGTCGAGCTGTCCTTCGCCCTCCTCCTCGCCGCCGCCGCCACCGGCCTCGTCCTCGCCCTCGGCGTCGCCGAACGGCGCCGCTCCTTCGCCATCGCCGCCGCCCTCGGCGCCAACCGCCGCCAGCTCAGCGCCTTCATCTGGGCCGAAGCCGCCGTCACCGCCCTCGGCGGCCTGGCCGCCGGCGCCCTCACCGGCTGGGCCCTGTCGAACATGCTCGTAAAGGTCCTCACCGGCGTCTTCGACCCCCCGCCCGCCGCGCTCGCCGTCCCCTGGCCCTACCTCGGCGCCGTCGCCGCCGCCTCCATCAGCGCCGTGGTCGCCGCCACCCTGGTCGCCACCCGCGCCGCCCGCCGCCCGGCCATCGGGATCCTCCGCGACGTGTGACGGCCCTCATCTGGTTCCTGGCGCGGCGGGAACGGAGCCGCATGTGGTGGAGCACCCGGGAGAGCCGCGGGCCGGAGCGAGGCGCTCCGGCTGGTCATGCTCGCCAGGCGGGATCATCTGAGTTTTTGGGTGCCGCTGCGCGGGCACGTGGCGTGCGCGTGAAAATGGTGGTGGGCGAGTCCGTCACACCGTCGTCTTCTTGGCCTTGAGGCCGTATCTGAGTTTGGTGTGGGGGCCCGATCAGAAGGGCAGCGCACTGTTGCTACGAGCACGACGATCAGACTTTCGGTTCCCTCCAGGGCCCCCGGACTCGCCCGTTCCCGTTCACGCCTGCTCATGGAGGTGCCCATGCCCTTGAAGGTCAAGTCCGTGGAGGTGCTCGACGTCGATGACGACGAACGAGTCCTCACCATCGCCGCTGCGGTCGATGTGGCCAAGGCGTCGGGGATGGTGTGCGTGCGACATCCCCACCCCAGCGTCGAGGGTCGCCGCATGTCGAAGGTGTGGGAGGTCGAGTCGACCACCGGGTCGCTGATCGAGCTCGGCTCCCAGCTCGCCGCTCTCGGTGTTGAGCGGGTCGTGTTGGAGTCGACGTCGGACTACTGGCGCCCGTTCTTCTACCTGTTGGAGGCGGCCGGGTTGTCGGTGTGGCTGGTCAACGCCCGTGATGTGAAGCAGGTGACCGGCCGCCCCAAGACCGACAAGCTCGACGCCGTCTGGTTGGCCAAGTTGAACGAGCGGGGCATGCTCCGTCCCAGTTTCGTGCCACCCCGCGAGATCCGGGTCCTGCGGGACTACACGCGACTGCGGATCGAGTTGGTCCAGGAACGGTCCCGGCACAAGCAGCGCCTGGAGAAGCTCATGGAGGACGCCCTCATCAAGTTGTCGTCGGTCGTGTCGGACCTGCTCGGCCAAGCATCACGGGCGATGATCGAAGCGCTCATCGGCGGCGAACGCGACCCCAAGGTCCTCGTCGAGCTCGCCCACCCGCGCATGGCGCCCAAGCGGGCTGCGCTCATCGAGGCACTCAACGGCCGTTTCGATGATCACCACGCCGACCTGGCCCAGCTTCTCCTCGATCAGATCGATGCTTGCACCGCCAACATCGACCGGCTCACCACCACCATCGAGCGACTCGTCGAGGAACTCCCGGGACCGACCCCGCCGGACGACCCGGCCCGTGCGGTGACGCCCACCGACGTGCCCGTCGACAACGACGACACCGATCACGGGCTCACCACCGTGGAACGACTCGACGAGATCCCCGGCATCGGAGCGCGTGCCGCGCAGATCATCATCGCCGAGATCGGTCTCGATATGACCCAGTTCGCCACCCCCGGCCACCTCGTCTCGTGGGCCAAGGTGGCACCCATCACCGCCCAGTCCGGACCCCGCACCAAACCCGGCCACACCGGCAAGGGGAACCGCTACCTCAAGGGCGTTCTCGGCGAGGTCGCCACCGCCGCGGCAAAGACCGACACGTTCCTCGGCGCCCGCTACAAGCGGCTCATCCGAAGACGAGGCAAGCAGCGGTCCCTCGTCGCCCTCGAACGATCGATCTTGGTCATCGTCTGGCACATCCTCAACGATCCCGACGCCCGCTACCGAGACCTTGGCTCCGACTACTACCAGCGCCGCCTCAACCCCGACCGCCAAGCCCGCGACCTCGTCCGCCAACTCAAAGCGCTCGGCCACGACGTCACCCTCGAACCGGCCGCCTGACCACGACAACCCCAGCCGTCGGGCTACGCCCGACACGGGGCTCCGCCCCGCACCCCTTCTACCGCGCGCCCAGCCCCCGCCGCGCTCACAACAGTTTTCCGGTCAGTAACGGCGCCCCCACCGCCGGTCTCGGTCATCCGGATTGCCACCACCAGGCCGGACCACACGCTCAGCACAGCGACGACCATCACCGCGGCCCGAAGGTCGACCAGGTCGGCGACCAGACCTCCGAGCAGGGCGCCGACGACGTAGCCGGTGTCCCGCCACAGCCGGTACACACCCACTGCGGTGGCTCGCCATTCCGGGTGAGCGACGTCGCCGACCGCGGCGATGAGCGTCGGGTAGACGAGGGCGGTGCCCAGCCCGATGAGCACGGCGCCGAAGGCCCAGACGGCGAAACCGGTCGTCGTGGCGACCATGGCGAGGGCTATTCCCTGCAGCACCATGCCGACCACGATGAGTGGCTTGCGTCCCACCCGGTCCGACCAGGCCCCGGTGAAGAGTTGGGCGACGCACCAGACGCCGGGGTAGAGGGCGGCCAACACCCCGATCGCCTTCAGTGACTGGCCGTTGGCCGCGAACAGCAGCGGGAGGATGCCCCAGGCCAGCCCGTCGACGGCATTGTTCACCAGGCCGGCCTGGCTGACGGCGGAGAGCGTGGGATCTCGCCAGGATGCCCGGGCGAAGATCGCACCGAAGCCGTCTCCACCATCGGCCCTCCCCGTGGTGGTGGCGGCCTCCTGACGGGCGTAGCCCCGGGTCTCCCGCACGAAC
>JBKJUI010000039.1:0-3225 GCA_046590775.1 Acidimicrobiales bacterium | reverse complement strand
GATGTCCCGAGCGAGGCCCCGCCCCCGCCACCGGAGGAGCATCCGTCGTGACGCTGCTCCTCTGGTCACGCCCTCGCCCGCCGCAGCGGGGCGATGCTGACCGACGCCCGCAGACGCTGGGCCGGCCCGATCCCTGCCCACAGGCGGGCGCGCAGCACCGCCGCTGACGTCCAGGCGTCGCTGACCGCGGCCGCATCCGGCTCGGTGGCGCTCCAGAGACCAGGCGACAGCAGGGCGGCGAAACCTGCCATGTCGCGCTCGAGGTCGGGCCGCCTCGGGCTGACGAGCCCGCCGGCGTCGTCCGGACCGGCATGTCGAGGCACGGCGATGCGCAGCTCGAGGAGCCGGTCGACCACCTCGTCCCACGCCCCCTGGACCTGGGCTCGCGGTGGTCCGGCGCGCCGTCGTGCACGCCTGACCGCCTTGGTCACCACGATGGCGGAGGGGATCAGCAGCACGATGAGCACGAGCACGAGGCCGGCGAGCAGGAGTCGCCGGAGCCGGAGCCCACCTGGTGCCTCCGCCTCGGCGACCGGGTCACCGCCGGTGGCGTCATCCGGCGGCGGCTGCCCGTTCTGGGCGATGGCGCAGCGCAGGTCGGGGCAGGGCGCGGGAGGCGCCGACGAGGTTCCCGTCGCAGGGGCCGGGGGCGGCCGCGCTGCGGTTCCCTGCGGGCTCGGGTCGAACGCCACCCAGCCATACCCCTCGAAGAGCACCTCGGGCCGCACGACGAGATCCCTGGCGTGGACCGTCGAGGTCCCGTTCGTCGCTGCGGTGGGGAAGCCGATCGCCAACCGGCTCGGCAGGCCCCGGCTCCGGGCCAGCACGGCGAAGAGGGACGCGGCCTGCTCCGGTCCTGCGGCCACACCCCGCCTCTCAGGAGCACCCGGCGCAGCTGCTCGTGGAGCGAGGTCACAGCGGCTGGCCGCCCGTTGCAGGGCGAGGTCGCACAGCCGCCCGAGGGATGTGTCGGGAGGAGCGTCCTTGTCGAGCTTGAGCGCCTGGGCAACGCCTCGCTCCAGGGCCGCCGCCTGCTGGAACCAAGAGCGGGAGCCGTCAGTCGCAGCGGCGGCGAAGTCGGTCAGCGCCGTGGGCAGGGGAGGGAACCCGCCGTCCGTCGCCGCCGCGCCGGCCCCTGGGACCGCCCGCTCGATGCCCCTGAGATCCAGTGGCCGCCAGATGACGGCGTAGTCGCTCAGGTCCTGGCCGTCGCTTCGCGCCCCGAGGCGCGCTCCGGTCCGCTCGTTGATCAGGAGCGCAGCATCCTCAGCGTCGAGGCGGACCATGTTCGCCGGGATGGCCAGACGGCGGTCGACGAGAGGCCGCTCGAGGCGGACCTCCGTCCGGCGGGTCGGGCCGAGCCTGGTCGGGAGGAAGTCGAGCGGGGTCGCCCTGCCGGCGCTCTGGTAGCGGCCGGACTCTCCCCAGCGGGCCCCGTCGTAGGCGTCCAGGATCCCGATCTGCCACCAGCCCTCGCCGGCTCCTTCGAGCTGGGCGAGAACCGAGTCCGGGGCTTCCGCTCGCTGCGCCAGGAGATCCACGAGCGGGTTCTGCGCAGACAGGGGCAGCTGCGGCGGCTCGAGCTCGCCCCGGGCCGATCGGCCGGCCCCGGCCATCCACGGCGAGACCAGGGCGACCACGGCCATGGCGACGACGGCCACCGCTATCGGCACCGTCGGCATCCGACGAGGACCCGCGGTCGCCGGTTCGAGGCTGCGCCGCAGCACGAGCAGGCCCGCCGTGCCGACGGCCAGGCCGGCGACGGGCAGCGGGTGGCGGGCCGCCTGCGCACCGCCGCCGAGGCTCAGCCCGACGCCCAGGGCCAGGACCGGCGGCACCCCGAGCAGCGCACGGGCGCGACTGCGCGTCCAGAGCTCGGCCTGGCCGACGCTCGCCGCGAGGATGACGAGCGCCACCACCACGAGCAGCTGTGGCTCGGGGTCGGCCGGCAGGCTCGTGGACAGCAGCTGCGCCCAACCGTCGGTGACGCCCTCTCGCATCGCTCTGAGCGGTCCACCGCGCTCGGTCAGGGTGGGGCGGAGCGCCGTGGCCAGCAACCCGAGCACGGTCAGCCCTCCCGCCGTCCCCACCGTGGCCCACGCCGCAGGCCGGGGCCGCTTCCACGTCCGCAGCAGCAGGTGGGCGATGGCGGGTGCGAGGGCGGCGACGACCACGGTCGGAGCGATGGCTCGCCAGCCGAACACGGGCCAGAACCCCGTGGCGCCACACACCGAGGTGACCGCACCGAGGAGGAGCCCGGCGGCCCACGTCCTTGGACCGAGAGGCGCGGCGGCCTCGGCGCCACCATCTGACGGCGTCAGCGCTACCACGGGCTGTCCAGCTCTTCGGCTCGCACCACGCTGACCTGCCGGACCCCACCGCCCGAGGGCAGCTGGTCGTCGCCCTCGGAGCCGATGACCACGATCGTGGTGGCATCGGCGGAGCGGATCGGTGTCACCGCCGCCAGGTCGGTCGCTCTGCTGCCGCTCACCACCACCACCAGGGTCAGCCCGCGCAGCAGCCGCAGGCCGGCGAGGTTCTGGGCCAGGTCGGTCCCGGCGGTGGCGTTGACCGGCAGCGCGGCGAGGCCGTCCAGCATGGCGGCGATGTCGCTGCGCCCACGCCCGGAGGTGAGCACGGCGCCGTCCACGACGACAAGCGACGAGCAGCTGCGCTCCAGGGCTGCGGTGGCCACTGAGGCAGCCACGTCGAACGCCTCCTCGATGTCGTCCTGGCCCGTGTAGGACTCGATCCGGCGATCGAGGACGACCGCCACCGTCGGTTCGCTCGTGTCGATGTGCTGTTTCACCATGAGGGTGCCCGTCTTGGCCACCGAGGGCCAGTGCACGAGGCGAAGGTCGTCTCCCAGCTCGTACTCGCGCAGCGCGTGGAAGACCACCCGGCCACGGGGGGCGCTGTCGAACAAGGGGCCCTCACGAGCGCTGGCCCGGCGAGATACCGGCGAGGGGAGGGGATGGACCTTCGGGTGGACCCACAGGGTGGTGGCGGCGCCGACGGTCCGCGTTCGTCGGAAGAGCCCGAACGGGTCACTGCGCTCGATGCGCAGGGGGCCGACGTCGAAGACGCCGCGGGACGAGGTCGGCAGCCGGTACGTGCGCACGACGCTGCGCCCGGCCCGCAACCGCGGCACGCGGACCCGCACCCGCCGCCCGGCGACGACGTCGACGGCGTCCACGGAGCGGGAGGTGAACCGGCGACCCCGGT
>JBKJUI010000381.1:0-2958 GCA_046590775.1 Acidimicrobiales bacterium | reverse complement strand
CTTCGGCCGGCTGACTGCTTGCCACGGCGGGCGAGCAAGCTCGCCTGGTCGCCGCCTGACGAGGGGGACTCCGCAGGCTCCGTCCCCCTCGAGCTCCCCCTGCAACGAGGGGGACGGAGCTTGCGGAGTCCCCCTCGTCAGGCGGCGACCAGGCGAGCTTGCTCGCCCGCCGTGGCAAGCAGTCAGCCGGCCGAAGGCCGACACCAAGGACCCGCCCGAACGGAGCGAGCGCAGCGAGCGAGTGAGCGGCGGCGCCGCTAGGCGGAGCCCGCGAAGGCCGCACAGCGCACGCCCCGGTCGGCGAGCTCCTGGAGGAGGGGGAGGGGCTCTTTGACCAGGACGGCGAGGCCGGCGGCGCCGGGGCCGGCGAGGCGGTCGTTGGCCGCTTCCACCGCCACCATGGCGGCGACGGCGCCGGCGGCCAGCCCCGGGCGGTCGACGGCGCCGTAGACGACGGTGTCGAAGGACTGGCCACGGCGCCCGCGGACCTCGACCCGGATGGCGCCGACCAGGCCTTCGGGGTGGGGCTGGCGGAGCATGGGGAGCGGGGCGGTGAGGCGGTCGCGGCGGGTGGCCGCCACCCGGGAGGTGGCCCGGAGCAGGCCGGGGAAGGCCGGGCCGAAGAGCAGGGCGTCGGGCACCGACGCCCTGTAGCAGTCCTGGCCGGCCACGGGGTCAGGGAACCAGGCCAGCTCCCGCCCCGACCCGCCCTGGCGGCTGACCCAGGCGCCGTCGCGCCAGTCGAGGGCCAGGCCCCGGAGGGCGGCGTGGTGGGCCCGGGCGCAGGCCGGGCCGCCGGTGCCGGCGCGGGCCACGTGGATCTCGTGGACCTCGTCGAAGAGGCCGCCGGCGTGGGCGGCAAGGAGGTCGGACAGGCCGGGGGCGAAGCCGGCGCCGACGGCCACGGTCCTCCCCCGCACGCGGGCCTCGTCGTCGAGGGCGAGGAGGAGGCGGGCGGGAGCCAGCTCGTCGGTGCACGACACGACGTGGGCTCCGGCCTCGAGCGCCCGCTCGGCCTGGTCCCGGTGGTGCTTGCCGGGCCCGGCCAGCACGACGACGTCGTGGCCGGAGAGGTCGGTGTCGGCGGCGCTGGACGCGGTGGCCACGGGCCCGAGGGAGGCGCACACCGACTCGACCAGGCGAAGGTTCGGGTCGACGACCGTGAGGGCGTCGACCCCGGGGGTGGACGCGAGCTGCCGGGCCGCCCGGCTGCCGACGGCGCCCGCCCCGAGGACGGCGAGCCTCACCGCAGGTCGGGCCCGGACAGCTCCCGCCAGCCCCCCGACTGCGGCGGCGTGCCCCCGGTGCCCCGCAACCGCAGGACGCCGGCGACGAGCCCCATGATCCCGACCGCCAACGACGCCCGCCGCAAGAACCGCATGGAGCGCGAGCCTAGGACCGTCCGGCAGGCCTCAGAGCCAGTCCTTCTTCTTGAAGTACCGGTAGCCGATGGCGGTGACGGTCGCCATCAGCCCCAGGGCCCAGGCGTAGCCGTACTTCCAGCCGAGCTCGGGCATGTGCTCGAAGTTCATGCCGTAGACGCCGGCGATGAGGGTGGAGGCGAGGAGGATGGCCCCCCAGGAGGTCATCCGCTTCATGACCTTGTTCATGCGGTTGGCCATGAGCGACTGGTGGGCGTCGACGGCGTTGCCGATCAGCTCCTGCTGCTGGTCGAGCTGGTCGACCACCCGGAAGAGGTGGTCGACGACGTCCTGCAGCTGCTCGCGGGCGATGTGGTCGATCGACTCCACCTCGCCCCGCTGGAGTCGGCTGAGGACGTCTTTCAGGGGGAGCACGACCTTGCGGAAGTGCGACAGGTCCTTGCGGAGGTGGAGGAGCTGCCTGGCCGTGGCCTGGGGATCGTCGACCTCGTCGAGGATGATCAGCTCCTCGATGGCCTCGACATCGTCCTCCATGCGGTCGGTGCGGTCGAGGTAGCCGTCGACCAGCTCGTCGAGCACCACGTACACGAAGTGCCCGACGGTGGTCTGCTGGGGACCGTCGCGCTCGAAGCGCTTCCGGATGGCGTCGATGTGGCACACCTCGCCCTCGGGGTTGCGCTCCCGCACGGTGATGAGCCAGGTCGGGCCGATGAACAGGTCGACCTCGGACATCTCCCTGCTGTAGGCCACGACGAAGGAGTGGTTGGCGTAGTGCTCGAGCTTGGGCCGCTGCCCGTGCTTCTGGGCGTCCTCGACGGCCAGCTCGTGCAGGCCGAACTCCTCGGTCAGGCAGGCGAAGTCGTCGCTGGTGGCATCGACGGCGTCGACCCACACCAGGTCGGAGGTGCGCTCGATGATGTCGGAGATGTCGGCGGGGTCGTGGAGGTGTGTGGTGCCGTCCGTCTCGAACGTGCGCGCCGTGATCCCCATGCGGCCATTCTGCCGCTCGGGGCCGCCTCGCCCGGACCCCCGGCCAGGGCTGTCAGCATCTGGTCATGCTGACTCGTCTGGTGCACCGGGTGAAGGAGGTCGCCATGGGGACGGCTACGACCTACGGCGGCGGGGTTCTCACGGTGTCGGTCGACGAGGCCAGCGCCCTCTTCGCCGATCCCGCCCTCGCCTCCGTCAAGCTGACGTGGGCCTCGCCGGGCCGGTCGATGCGCATCGTGAAGGTGCTCGACTCGGTCGAGCCCCGCACCAAGGGGCCGGGGGGCGGCGGCGTCTTCCCCCGGTTCGTGGGCCCGCCGGTGCCGCAGGGCGCAGGCGAGACCCATGTCCTGCGGGGCGCCGCCGTGGTCACCGCCGGCTTCCTGCCGCGGGCGCAGGAGGCGGTGGTCGACATGAGCGGGCCGGCGGCCGAGCTGTCGCCGCTCGGCGCCACCCACAACCTGGTGGTCGAGTTCACCCCGGCCGACGGGGCGCCCTGGGAGGCGGTCGAGGTGGCGCTGCGCACCGGGTGCCTGGCCCTGGCCGCCCACGTGGCCGAGGCCGCCCTCGGCGTCGAGCCCGACGAGGT
>JBKJUI010000372.1:0-3423 GCA_046590775.1 Acidimicrobiales bacterium | reverse complement strand
TGGGGAGGCCGGCGGTGGGGAGGCAGGCGGCGGCGACCATCCAGCTGGGGCGCTGGGCGGGGGCAGGGGCGGGGCGGGGGCCGGCTGACTCGGAGCTCCGCCGTCCGAAGGCGACGCGGTCCCTGCGCTGTCCGGTGCTACCGACGCGTCGGCGATCGCGGGCGGGGCCAGCTCTCCCGGCCATGACGTCGGCGAGCCCTCCGGGCGAGACGCGACCTCGGGTGCCTCCGACGGGCCCTGCGGACGGGGAGCGCTGTCGGGTGGCGACGGGATCTCTGGGCGAGCCGCCGCCTCGGGTGCTGGCGGGCTCTCCAACCGGGGCGCCGCCTCGGGTGCCGGCGGGCCGCCCGGCTGCGGGCGAGGAGCGGGGTCGAGCAGCGGCTCGCCCGGGGGCGTGAAGAGGCTGGCCCCGGCCGGGACGGCCGGCGTTTCCACGGGCGGGGCCATCGGCGGCATGGACGGGCTCGGAGGCGGGGGCGTCGACCTCGTCTCCGTCCCCGTCGGAGGAGGAGGCAGCGGCGGCGGCGGCCCGCCGACGGGGGCCGCAGGCAAGGGGGGCGCAGTGGTCGGTGGCGGCGGGGAGGTCGCGCCAACCGGGGCCAGCGGGGGGGGGGTGGCCATGGGGGCCGCTGAGGGTATCGGCGACCCGAACGCCGGTGACGGGTCGGGCCCCGGCTGTGAGCGGCGCCGCTTGCCGCTCCCACCCGGGCGGGCCACCGACGGGTCGAGCACGACTGCGCCGGTGACCTTGGGCCGTGGGCGCAGGGCCAGCACGAGGCTGGCCAAACCGAGCAGGACGGCGACGGCGCCGACGACCCGAAGCCAGCCGCGGGAGGAGCCGGCCGGGTCGGGAACCTCGACCACGGCGCTGGCCAGGTCCTGCTTGCTGGTGATCTCGGTGCCCGCCCGGGTGTCCGGCCAGACGGCCAGCGCCCGCCGGGCCGTGGAGATGAGCGCCAGTCGGCTGCCGAGGTCGGGCAGGTTGCGCTCGCTGCCCGGACCGACTCGCGAGTCGAAAGGCTGGTCGGACACCCGCACCCGGCGGCCGAACGTGCGGCCGCCGTCGAACGACGACTGCAGGGACACCTCGTTGAACACGTTGGTCAGGTCGGCCCGGCGGTCGAAGTAGACGACGTCCAACCGGCCGTTCGGGGCTACGTCCAGGCGCGGCAGGTACTGCGCGGTGCCATCCCGCGTCGGGGTGTCGTTGACCCGAACAGGAGGCCCGAAGGTCTTCCCGCCATCGGACGAGGTCCAGACGTTGACGTCGGGGTCACCCGCCCGCCCGTCGGTGAACCCGGCGTAGATGCGCCCGCTCGTCGGGTCGACCGAGATCGTCGGCGTGGGCGGGAAGAAGACGATGACCCGCTCGGTGGGCTGGATCCCGCCGTCGACCAGCGCCTCCTCCCACGTCCTGCCCTGGTCGACCGACCGGGCCAGCATGAGCGCCCAGACCCCGTCGTAGGGTTCACCCCCCCGCCCCTGGTGGGCCCCGCCGTAGTCGAGCCGGTCGTCGAGGAGGTCGAGGTAGAGCACGTACAGCTCGCCGTTCGGGCCGAGGCCGGGCGAGGGAGCCACGGCGCGCGCCCGGTTGGGCGCGGTGACCCGGGTGGGAGCCGACCAGGTGACGCCGCCGTCGGTCGAGGTCGCGGTGACGATCGGGTTCCCGGTGTTCGGGAACAGCAGCAGCCCGACCGCCTCGGCCTGCAGCCAGGTGAGGTAGAGCCGATCGGCCAGGCTGGGGTCGGCGGTGAGCCGAACCTGGAAGGCCAGGGGCCCGCTGGCCTTGACCGGCACGCTGAGGGTGCGGCCACCGTCCTTGGACGACACCGTCCACAAGGCGCTGGGGACGTTGCCGTTGCCCTTCAGGGTGACGAAGGACAAGTGGAGTGTGCCGTCGGAGGCGTAGGCGACGTCGGGGGCGAAGCATCGGGGCGGGTCTTCCTCCCCGGCCGGGAAGGGCACCGTGATCTCCTCCCAGCTGGCGCCGCCGTTGAAAGAGGCGTGCAAGGCGCAGGAGTAGGAGGGGCGGTCGATGCGGTTGGCCACGACCAGGTTTGCCGGGTCGACCGGGTTTCGGGCCAGCGAAGGCGAGTTGTTGGCCGTGATGTCACGGCGGTCGGTGGCCCCTGCGTTCACCGGCAGGTTGCGGCCCAGCACCCCTGCGGTGGTGTCGGCCGGTGGCTTGCCCAACATCCAGGCCCCCACGCCGGCGGCCAGCAGTGCCAGGCCGAGCAGCAATCCGAACCACGGGCGCGCCCGCCCGGCGCCGCGGTCCCCGCTCTGCCCCGGTGCGCCTTCCACGGTCAGGAGGCTCGCAGCCTGCCCAGCCGACAGCACGAGGACATGACGCTCTCCCTCTCCGGCTGACGAGCCTGGATCACCCTCACGCAGACTTCCCCCCGGACCGCGAACCCTAGCAACCGAGCCGGCGCTCGGCGTTCCGCCCGTGCCTCGCGTAGCGTGGGCGTGGGTGAGAGCGTGGTCTGGGAGAAGGTTCGTGGCGGTGGCCGCCGCCTTGGCCGCGCTGACGCCGGCCACCCTCGGGGGGCCGGCGGCTGGCCAGGTCCCGGAACCGACCAAACCGGCTGGGAAGGTGGTGCGGATCCCGTTCCCGCGCGATGACGGGAGCCTGACGCCGTACAGCTTCCAGCTGGGCTACCCGCTCATGAACCTGGTCTACGACACGCTGCTGTGGCGGGACACCGGAGGCGCGCCGCGACCCTGGCTCGCCCGGGCCCTCGAGGTCAGCCCCGACGCCACCCGGTTCACCCTTCGTCTGACCCCCGGCGTGCTCTGGCACGACGGGCGGCCGCTCACCTCCGAGGACGTGCGCTTCACCTTCCGGTACGTGGCCGAGCACCCGAGCCCCAGGTTCACGGCCGAGGTCGCCGAGGTGGCGAACGTCACCGCCCCCGACGCGACCACCGTCGTCATCACCACACGCCGCCCTGCGCCCGGGTTCGTCGACCAGACGCTGGCCGACCTCCCGATCATGCCCGCCCACCTCTGGCAGGGGCTTCCCGCCGGGCAGGCCACGCCGCCGGGGCTCCCCGTCGGGTCCGGGCCGTTCCGCCTCGTCGAGCGGCTCGAAGCGGGCGGCTACCGCTTCGAGGCCAACGCCGGGTACTTCAGAGGCGCACCCGCGGTGGATCAGGTCGTCGTCCCCATCATCAGCGATTTGGCCAAGACGCTGAGCGCCCTGAGCGGCAACAACGTCGACATGGTGCCGCTGCGCCTCCCGCCACCCCAGGTCGCCGCCGTCGACGACACCGCCGCGCGCGTGGCCAGGGGCCCCAGCTACTGGGGGGTCCAGCTCGTCTTCAACATGCGGCGGCCCCCGTTCAGCGACGCCAACCTGCGGCGCGCGGCGGCCAGTGCCATCGACCTCCAGCGGATGGCCCGCGTCGTCGAGGACGTGAC